>JAJZGN010000167.1 GCA_021798435.1 bacterium
GGCGGCGTCGGCCAGAACGCCCCAGGTGGCGCTCATGGCGGGGATCATGGCGGTCCTGGTCGGCGGCGAGGTGCTGCTCTCGGCGGGGGGCAACCTGGGACTGCTGCCGCTGGCCGGGGTGCCGATCCCCTTCCTGGCGTACGGCGGGACGGTGACTGTAGCTCACCTGGCGGCCTTCGGGGTGATCCTCGGCGGCCGCGTCGACACCGAGCGCCGGCGGCTCTGGAGGCTGCCCCCACCCCTCCGCCAGCGCCCCCGGCTGGCCAGAACCCTGGCGGCCTCCCTGGCGGCCTGCCTCCTGCTCCTGGGGGGAGTTGCCTATCGCTTCCAGCGGGCCGACGGCAGCCAGGCGCGGCAGGCGGCTCTCACCGAGATGACCAGGTGGATCCCCCTAACTCCCGAGAGGGGACTGATCGAGGACCGCCACGGCACCGTGCTGGCCGCCGACCCGGCCGCCGACCAGGTGGTGGCGGTCCCGCAGATGGTGCCCCAGGACCGCTGGTCCCAGCTGGCGGCCCTTCTGGGGCAGCCGCTCTCCCAGCTGCGGCGGGAGATGGCCGAGCCCACCCAGGGAGGCTGGGTGGTGACCCTGGCCGCCCAGCTTCCCACGGTTCGCTCGGTGGTGCTTCAGGCCGCCTCAGTTCCCGGGGTGATCGTGGAGCCGGCGCTGGGGAGGATCTATCCCTACGGCGCCGTGCTGGGGCCGATCCTCGGCTACACCGGGGTCGAGACCCAGCAGCAGGTGGGTCAGCTAGGGCCCCTGCCGTACGGCGCTCAGCTGGGGCAGGCGGGGCTGGAGGCCCAGTACGACTCCGTCTTGAGGGGAACGTACGGGTGGCAGGGGATCCTGGTCAACGCCCAGGGAGTCCCGGTCGGCTGGGGCCGGACCATCCCCCCGGTCAACGGCAGGACGCTGGTCACCTCGCTGGACCTGCCGCTGCAGGAGCTGGCGACCCAGCTCCTCCAGAAGGCCATCTCCGGCGCCTACCCCGGCTCCCAGCGCGGGGACCAGGGGGCGGTGGTGATCCTCGACCCGCAGAACGGCCAGGTGCTGGCGATGGCCAGCTGGCCGGCCTACAACGACCAGATCTTCGAGGCGCCTCGGGACTCCGCCGCCATCGAGCAGCTCCTCGGCGAAGCGGGAAGCCCGCTCCTGGAGCACGCCACCCAGACGGCGATGCCCCCGGGCTCCAACTTCAAGCTGGTGGTCTCCTCCGCCGACATCTATCACGGGGCCATCCCCCCCTCCGAGGTGATCCCCACCGGCTACACCTTCACCTACGACGGGCACACCTTCGACAACTGGGAGAGCCTTCCCCCCCAGGACCTCCCGGAGGCCATCGCCTGGTCCAACGACGTCTACTTCTACAAGCTGGCGGTGGCGCTGGGGGCCCAGAACCTGATCAGCACCGCGCAGACCATGGGGGTCGGCCAGGCCACCGGAATCGACCTCCCCGGGGAGAGCCCGGGATACCTCGGGACCCCCAGCTCGGTGTCCAGCCTGGGCCAGACCTGGTATCCCGGCTCCACCGTGATCCTGGGGATCGGGCAGGGGTACGTGACCGCCACACCCCTCCAGGACGCGGTCTGGACCGCCGAAGTGGGGACCGGGGCCAAGATCACCCCGCGGCTGGGCATGGCTCTCGAAACCGACTCCTCGCTCACCCCGCTCCGGGCCCCGGCGCCCCGGCCCCTGCCCTGGGCTTCGGAGCTGGGGCCGGTGCGCCAGGGGCTCCGGCTGGCGGTCACCCAGGGGACCGCCGACATGCTCGCCCCCCTCAACGTGGACGCCGGGGGCAAGACCGGGACCGCCCAGGACCCCACCGCCCCCAACGGCGGGCCCGACGCCTGGTTCACCGCCATGGCCCCCATGTCCTCCCCGCAGGTGGTGGCGAGCATGCTGGTGCGGGGAGGCGGCCAGGGGTACTACACCGACCAGCCCGCGGTCGCCCAGCTGCTGAGGTACTACTTCGCCAACCAGGCGGCGATCACCTCCACCACCCCCGGGCCCATCGCCGGCCCCCCGCCCGCCCCGAAGGGACAGCCAGCACCGGCGGCGGCCCCCGGGGCCGCGCTGGCGGCCCGGCTCTGGGCGGCCTCCGGCCACCTGTGATCCGGCAGCGTCAGGCCTGGGGCGGCGCCCCCTTGAAGGCGGCCAGCACCCGGGGGGCGGAGAGCGCCTTCGCCGCCCCCTCCGCAACGCAGGTGAGTGGCCGCTCCGCCAGGGTCACGGAGAAGCCCAGGGCGTCCTCCAGATGGCGCTGGAACCCCTCCAGCAGTGAGCCTCCGCCGAAGGCCAGCACCCCTGCCTGCATGATGTCGCCCACGGCCTGCGGCGGCAGCCGGTCCAGGACCTCGGCCAGCGCCTCCACGATCCCGTCCACGGTCGGTCGGATGGCCAGCGCCGCCTCGTCCGGATCCAGGGTCTGCATCCGAGGCTTGCCGGTGAACACGTCGCGCCCCTCGACCACGATCGGGTTGGGCGCCGAATCCACCTTGCGCAGCCGGATCTTGATGTCCTCGGCGGTGAGCTCGCCGACGATCAGGTGGTGCTCCTGGCGGAGGTACTGGTTGAGGGCGGCGGTCATCTCGTCGCCCGCCACCCGGCAGGAGCTGGCGGCCAGGATCCCCCCGAAGCAGATGGCGGTCACCTCGGCGGTCCCGCCGCCGACATCCACCACCATGTGCGCCCGCGCCTCCAGCGTGTCGATGCCACAGCCTATCGCCCCCGCCACCGGCTCGGGGATGAGGTCGGCGTGTCCGATCCCCGCCTCCTCCAGCGCCTCCACCAGGGCCTGCCTCTCCAACCCGGTCGCGCCGGCCGGGACCCCGCAGATAGCCCGGGGGCGGAAGCGCTCCCAGGGGCGGCGGGTGACCTGGTGGATCACCACGTTGATGAACCCCTTGGCGGACTGCAGGTCGGTGACCACGCCGTCCCGGATCGGCCGCACCGTGGCCATGCCCACCGGAGTCCGGCCGGTGAGCTCGCGGGCCTGCCGTCCGACCAGGATGGGGCGGCGATTGCCGTCCCCCCCCAGGGCCACCAGCATCACCGAGGGCTCGTTGAGAAGGATGGTCCCGTCGCGGCGGCAGACCACGGTGTTGGCGGTCCCCAGGTCGATGCCCAACTCTGCCGACAGCAAGCTCATCTCCGTCACCCGCCAACCGGACCCTGATCGCGCGCCAGTCCTAAGCCTACCCCTCGCCCACCAGCAGGAACGATGCTTGAACTGATCTCGTTTCGGGACGGGGCGGCGGTCCTCCTCCCCTACCACCTTGAGGCGCCGGCCAGGGGCGTCTTGAAGGTGGGGGGGAGGAGCTGCGAGCTGCGCCACCGCCAGCTGAGCTCCGCCGGGGAGGCGGAGGAGCTGATCGAGCGGCTCCGGGGGACGGCGGGCGCCCCCGGCGCCCTGATGCTCCTCCCCGAGGCCGCCGGGGCGGAGGGAAGGGAGGTGATCTGCGCCTTCCAGGCCCGGCGGGGAGCGGAGCTGCGCGCCGTCCTCCGGTTGGTACCGCTCACCCTGGAGCAGGCGGCCCTTCTCGGCGACGGGCTGCTGGTCGCGCTGGCGGCACTCCACCGCCGGGGGGTGGCTCAGGAGCGACTCGATGCGGAGCGGTTGCTCCTCGGCCCGGACGGCCGCCTGCGGGTGGCCGAGCCGGGGCTCTGGGCCCCGCTCGGGACCCATCCCCCGGGCCGCGACCTGGAGCGTGCCGCCCGGCTTCTCGAGAGGGTCCTGGGGTCGGTCACGGGGGCTGCCCGGAGGGACGGTTCGGCCCTCTCCCAGCTGCGCTCGGTGGCGCAAGTGCTCGCGGCCCCTGGGGAGGGGGCGGCCGCCCGGCCCGCGCTCTCCGCCTGGCGGTCGGCCCTGCCCCTCGATCCCCACCAGCGCCGGAGGGTGCGAGGCCAGCTCGGGGCTCTGGGTGCCAGCCTGCCCCAGGCACTCCCGGCGGCCTCGCCCGTGCCGGTGCCGGCCGCGGCCCTGGAGGCGGCGATGCCTCCCGTTGCGGCGACCACTCCCGCGGATGCACCCCAGGGAGTGGGGGCTCGGCCCCTGGCCGCCGTCCCCGTCCGCCCGCCGCGGGTAGCGCCCCCACCGCCGGCGGCCCCGGCTGGTGGAGGGCGGGTGGGGTTGGGGAGGACCCGCGCCCTGGCCGCGCTGGGAGCGGCGGCGGTCCTGGTATCGGCGGGAGTCCTGGCGGCGGAGCTGGGCGGCCACCCTGCCTCCCCGTCCCGCATCCCTCACCCCAAGGTGTCCACCCCGGCGCCCGCGGGTTCCACCCCGCCTCCCGCGCGGCCGTCTCCCCCGGCGACACCACCCCCCACCGCCGCTCCTCCTGGGGAGATACCCCTCCTCGGCCCGCCCTCCGCCCCCCCGGTCCAGCAGGTCGCGCTGACCGCCTCGTGTTCGCCGGGAGGTGGCTCCTGCCAGTTCAACGTCACCGCCCGGCTCGGCTCCCACCCCTTGGACTCGATCCGCTGGGAGCTGGACGAGGTCAACCGTTGCACGGGTGCCGTGGCCACCGTCGCCACGGGGGTGGTGAGCGCCCCCGCCTTCTACACCTACGTCGAGGCCCAGCCCACGGTCACGGTCCCGGCCGGCGGCGCGGTCGCGATGATCGCCCTGGCGGGGGCGGGAGGGCTGGCGGCGTCGCCCCCCCTGAGCCTGGGGCCGGCTCCGGCCAGCTGCCCGGGCTGATCCG
>JAJZGN010000015.1 GCA_021798435.1 bacterium
GAACCAACCTGCGGCGGTGAGCGGATCGGGACCGACCTGGACATTCACCCCCACCCAGCCCGCCGATTTCGCTTGCCAGGTGACCAACACCGCGGACCCGGTCGTGGGTCTCGGGATCAGCCAGACGTCGACCCCCGACCCGTACGTGGTGGGCCAGCCGCTCACGTACACGGTGGTCGTCACCAACTCGGGTCCCGACGCCGCGGCCGCCGCCACGGTGACCGATGGCCTTCCCTCCGCCATCCGGGCGGTCATGAGCTTTGCCTGCGCGGCCAGCCCGGGGAGCTCCTGCACCGCATCCGGAACAGGCCCTCTCGCCGACACCGTCGACATCGCTCCCGGCGGAACTCTGCGCTACACCCTCACCGGGACGGTGCCCGCTGGGACCAGTGGCCAGCTGGTCAACATCGCGGTGGTAACTCCTGCCGCCGGTGAGGTCGACCCCGCCTGTGCCCAGGGCTGCCAGGCCGCCAATTACAACCCGATCCTCGCTGTGGGGCTCTCGGTCCAGGCCGGCCTCACCCCTGCCGCGCCGGCATCCGGGGCGCCGCTCACCTACACCTTCACGGTCCGCAACTCCGGGCCCAGCATCGCGGCCGGCGTCGCGATAGATGGGAGCGTCGCGGCCCAGCTGCAGGCCGCCAGCTTCGTTTGGAGCTGCTCGGCCAGCTCCGGAAGCTCCTGCTTGGCCTCGGGTGCGGGCTCTCTGGCGGAGACCGCGACCGTGGCCGTCGGCGGCAGCGTCACCTATGTCCTGAGCGGCACCTGGCCGGCCGGCCAGCCAGGGCCATTGGCGGTGACCCTGACCGCGACGCCCCCGGCGGGCACCGCTGACCCGGGTTGCAGTTCCGGCTGCTCCCAGGTTCTGGCGGCCACAGTGTCGACCCAGGTCCCCACCACCGGCGCCGGTCTCGGCGCCGGGCTGGGGCTGCTCGGCTCGGGGCTTCTCCTTCTCCTGGCCGGACTGGTTGGAAGCCTGCGGCGGCGCCGCCGCTTGGCCATCTGATTCCGGTCTGGGACCGGGGCCACGATCGTGGCCCCGGTCCCCTGAAGGGATGGCCACCGGTCTCGGCCGGCACCCCCTAGGCGGACTTCTGAGGGGGCGCGGTGCACGGCTCCGAGGCCGAGGCCTATCCTGTCCTGGTCCTTGAAACTGCCTCCCTTCGCCTACCGCGCTCCCGAATCCCTGGAGGAGGGGCTCGAACTGCTCGCCGCTGGCGAAGGGGAGGCCAGGATTCTGGCGGGAGGGCAGAGCCTCATCCCCATGCTGGCCCTGCGGCTGGCCCGGCCCTCGCTCCTCATCGAGCTCCGACGGGTGCCGGGGCTGGCCGGAGTTCACGAGGATGGCAGCGGATTGCGGATCGGGGCGCTGACCACCGAGCTGGTCGCCGAGCGCGACCCCCGGGTGCGGGCCGCCAGCCCCCTGCTCTTCGAGGCGCTCGAGTTCGTGGGACACCCCGCGATCCGTTCTCGGGGGACCGTGGGAGGCAGCCTGTGCCACGCGGACCCAGCCGCCGAGCTGCCGGCCGCGGCCCTGGTCCTGGGGGCGGAGCTCACGGCGCGCAGCCTGGCGCGGGGCACGCGGACCATCCCTGCCCGGGACTTCTTCCTCGGCCCCTACACCACAGCCCTGGAGTTCGATGAGGTGGTCACAGAGGTCAGGGTCCCGGCCCCTCCCTCCTCCCAGGGGAGTTGCTACCTGGAGGTGAGTCGGCGCCCCGGCGACTTTGCCATGGTCGGGGTGGCGGCGGCGGTGGTCCGGGGCGGGGATCGGGTGCTCGACCTCCGTCTGGCCCTGAGCGGAGTCGGAGACCGCCCGCGCCTTCTCACCCGCGACGAGCTGGAGCTCGAAGGCCAGGACTCTCCGGAGGTCTTGTTCGGCCAAGCCGGCCGCAGTGTCGCGGCGCGGATCCGGCCCCCGGAGGACCTCCATGCTTCGGCTGCCTACCGAAGGCACCTCTCGAGGGTGCTGACGGAACGCGCGCTCAGAACGGCGTTCGAGCGGGCGGCCCTCCAGGGAGGGGCAGCCAGTGCCTGAGTCTGAGCTCGGCGCTCGGGGGCCGCTCCCGATCCGGCTGGAGGTGAACGGCGAGGAGCGGGGAGGGGATGTGGAGGCCCGCACCACCCTCGCCGACTTCCTGCGCGACCAGCTAGGGCTCACTGGGACCCACCTGGGTTGCGAGCACGGGGTGTGTGGCGCCTGCACCGTGCTGCTGGACTCACTCCCCACCCGCTCCTGCCTGGTCCTGGCGGCCTCGGCCGACGGCTGCCGGGTCGAGACCGTGGAAGGCTTGGCGAGGGACGGCCAGCTCTCCCGGCTCCAGCGGGCGATGTGGGACAGCCACAGCTTCCAGTGCGGCTTCTGCACCCCGGGCTTTCTGATCCAGGCCACAGCCCTGCTGGCCGAGAATCCGACCCCCACCGAGGCCGAGGTGCGCCACGCGCTCTCGGGCAACCTCTGCCGCTGCACCGGCTACGAGAGCATCGTCCGCGGCGTGCTGGCCGCCTGCGCGGGTCCGGAGCGCTCGGGAGCGGAGTCTAAGTGAGGCCTCGGGTTCCCGCCGAGCGCTACACCGGTGCCTCGGTGCGGAGGGTGGAGGACGAGCGCCTACTGACCGGGAGGGGCACCTTCGTGGCCGACGCCCATCTGCCCGGCATGCTGCATGCCGCCTTCCACCGCAGTCCACTCCCCCACGCTCGGATCGTGGCGGTGAACACCGAGGCCGCCCGTCGGGCCCCCGGCGTGGTGGCCGTCTTCGACGGCGCCGAGATGACGCAGATGGCATCGCCCGTGGCGGCGCTGGGCGCTGCACCAGGATCCGGTGGCCCGGTGTCATTCGGCATCCTGGCCATGGACAAGGTCCGGCTGGTCGGGGACCCGGTGGCGCTGGTGGTGGCCGAGAGCCGCGCTCTGGCCGAGGATGCCTGCGAGCTCATAGTGGTGGAATACGAGGAGTTGGCCCCGGTGGTCACGGTCGAGCAGGCGCTCGACCCCAGCCTGCCCGCGATCTTCGAGGAGCTGGGCGGCAACCGGCTTTTCGGCCCCGAAGTCAAGGTCTTCGGGGATGTCGACGGAGCCTTCGCGAGGGCGGACCGCGTGGTGCGCGCCTCGATCCATCAGCACCGCCATCAGAACGTCCCCATGGAGGGGCGGGCCATCCTCGCCAGCTTCGACGCCTCGTCCGGCCAGCTGCTGGTGCGGGCCTCGACCCAGGGGGTCAACACCACGCGCCAGATGCTGGCCCAGCAGCTGCGGATGCCGCTGGACCGGGTGCGGGTAGTGGCCGAGGACGTGGGTGGTTCCTTCGGTCTCAAATTCGGCGCCAGCCGCGAGGAGGCCGCCTGCTGCGCCGCCAGCCGGGCGCTGGGGCAACCGGTGCGCTGGGTCGAGGACCGCTGGGAGAACCTCACGGTGTCCGGCCAGGCGCGGGAGGAGAGCTTCGAGGTCGAGGCGGCGGTGACCGCCAGCGGCCTGATCCTGGGGCTTCGGGTTCAGATGGTCATCGACAGCGGGGCCTACCCGGGCTTCGCGCCGCTGGTCGTGGACATCGTCCGGGAGATGATCCCCGGGCCCTACCGATTGGGGGCCCTCTCCTTCTCCAGCTCCGGGGTGGTCACCAACAAGGCCAGCTACGTGGCCTACCGGGGGCCGTGGGCGGCGGAGACCTTCGTGCGCGAGCGGATTGTCGATCTGGTGGCCCAGGAGCTGGGGATCAGCGCGCTGGAGGTTAGACTCCGCAATCTCGCCACTCGGGATGAGCCGCCCCTGAGGATGGTGACCGGCCCCAGCCTCGCGGGCATAACCGCCAGGGAATCACTCCTTCGAGCCGCCGAGATCGTCGATCTCGCCCGCTTCCAAGAGCGGCAGCTCCGGCTGCGGGACGAGGGGCGCTACCTGGGGGTGGGTTTCGCCACCTACATCGAGCCGGCCCCTGGTCCGCGCCAGGAAGGGGGGGAGGGGAACACCGAGCAGGTGCGGGTGGAGCTGGACCGGGACGGGTTGCTCCTGGTCCACACCGCCCAGATGCCGCACGGCCAGAGCCACCGGACCACGCTGGCCCAGGTGGCGGCCGACGAGTTCGGAGCGCGGCTGGAGCAGGTCCGCGTGATGGTGGGGGACAGCCAGCAGACTCCGGAGGGATTCGGGACCGGCGGAAGCCGGTTCGCGGCGATGGCCGGGGGGGCGGCACTCCATGGCGCCCGTCGCCTGCGGGGCAAGGTCCTCGAGGCTGCGGCCCAAATCCTGGACCTGGCACCCACTGACCTGGACATCTGGCGCGGCGAGCTCGTCGGCCCGGGGGTCCCGGGGGGCGGACTTCCTCTCGCCGAGCTGATCAGCCGCATCGACCTGGCGGCCCGGTCCGGGCAGCTTCCCCCGGGGGTGGACGTGGACCTCACCGCCACCGAGGACTTCGACGGCGGGGAGAGCGGGTGGTCCGGGGGGACGCACTGCTGCGTGGTCGAGGTCGACCCGGACACCGGGCTGGTGCGGATCCTTCGCTACCTGGTGGTGGAGGACTGCGGGGATCTGATCAACCCCGCCGTCGTGGACGGGCAGATCCGGGGCGGGGTGGCCCAGGGGGTGGGGGCGGTTCTCCTGGAGCGCTCCGCCTACGACCCCGAGGGGCAGTACCTTTCCGCCACCCTCATGGACTACCTCCTGCCCACCGCCCTGGACGTTCCCCACATCGAGATCGAGCACCTGAGCCCGGTGCGCCTCGATCCGGACGTCAACTTCAGGGGGGTGGGGGAGGGGGGGATGATCGCCGCCCCGCCCACCATCTGCAACGCCATCGCCGATGCCCTCTCCCCCTTCGGCGCCAAGGTCCTGGAGCAGCACCTTCCCCCGGCGCGGATCCTGGAGCTGATCGGGGCCACCTCCGCCTGATCCGGCCGCGCCGGCTGGGAGCGCAGCACCTCAGCACGGCGGACTCGTCCCCTCGGCCTGCCTCTGAGTATGGGTGGTGTTGCTGTCATAAGCCAGCACAACTTGGGTGGCCATCATGAAGCGGGGGCGCTTCCCCGCCCCTAGGCTGGTCCCAGGCCGACCCGAAAGAGCGCCAGGAGGTCAGAGGATGTACCTGCCCGCCCCGTCGTTCGTGAACCCCGGGGAGAACGCCTGGCAGCTGACCGCCGCCACCCTGGTCGGCCTCCAGACGATTCCCGGCCTGGCCATCCTGTGCGGCGGGCTCGTGTAGCGCAAATGGGCGGTCAGCTCGGCGCTCTTCGCGAATTACGCGTCCGCGGCCCGGGCCCGGATGGCCCTCTCGGCCTCCTCCAGGGCGTCCTGGTAGATCCGCCGGAGGTCGGGTGCCAGGTCCTCCCTCGCCAGCTGGCTCTGCGCCTCCGAGACCAGCAGCGGTTCGGCCGGCAGGGCGGGCATGAACCAGTAGGCGAAGTCCCGGGCGTACTCCGACCCCCGATCGCGAAGCAGCCGGTCGACGGCCGCGAAGAAGCGCGGCACGAACGGCAGCAAGAGGTCGGGCCGCCGCACTCCGGCGAAGCTCCGGCCCACCCAGATCGCCTCCTCGACGTTCGCCGAGACCTCCTCGGTCAAGTGGCGGAAGACGGCATCCTTGGGGTCCGGGTCGGGGATGGAGGCCCGCGCCGCCAGCGCCCTCACCTGACCGGTGGCCGTGGAGTCAGCCCGTTGCATCCGGGCCACGTCCTTCTCGCCCAGGACACCCCGGGCGGCCAGGGCGGTCACCAGCCGCCAGCGCATCTCCAGGTCCAGCACCGCCCCCGGGGGCATGCCGTCTCCGTTGAGCATCGATTCGACACGGGTGAGCTGGGCTGGGGTGGTGGCCGACACCACAAGGGCGCGCAGCCAGGTGAGCTGGTCCAGCCCCCCCGGCTCGGTCCGCTCCAGCGCCTGAGCCGCGGCATCAGCCAGGCTGGCTTCCAGCTCGTCCCCGCGCGCCGGTGCCCCGAACCTGGCGATCGCCTGACGGGCCTGGCCGAGGGCGACCGGCACCAGGGACTGGTCGGTCTCATCGGGAAGGTTCGCGGCCACGGCCCCCACGTACCGACCGGTCCGAAGCTCCGCGTCTCGCACCATGTCCCAGAGGAGATCCCAGATCACCGCCCGGGCCAGGGGGTCTGCGACCCTCGCCAGGCTGGCCTCCACGGTGTGGAGCGAGACCGGGTCGAGGCGAACCTTGGCGTACGTGACGGCCTCGTCGTTGGGAAGGAGGAGCGGGGGCCGCAGCCTCCCCTGGAGACCAGGGATCTCGGTGCGATCCCCATCCAGCTCCGCCTCGTGGCGCTGTTCCAGGACCAGCCGCCGGTCGTGCCAGCGGTACTCTCCGACCCCCAACCGATGGGGCCGTACGGTCGGTTGCTCGGGGGTCGCCGTCTGGACCAGGGCAGCACCGTGCACCACCGGCCCGGTCGGCCCCCTGACCTCCTCTACCTCAAGGCGGATGGTGTTGAGCCCCGGGGTCTCCAACCAGGCCCGGCTCCAGCCCTGCACGTCCCGCCCGGAGACCCTCTCCAGAGCGCCGATGAGGTCGCCCAAGGTGGCGTTGCCCTCCCGGTGGGCGTCCAGGTGCTGGTGGATGGCAGCGAAGAAGGCCTCCTCTCCGACCCAGGCGGCCAGCTGGCGGAGGACGGCTGCCCCCTTCTGGTAGGTGATGCGGTCGAAATTGAGGTGGACAGCCTCAGCGTCCGGAACCTCGGTCACCACCGGGTGGGAGGTGGAGTGTTGATCCTCTTCCACCGCCACCTGCTTGAAGGCGGTGGCCCAGAAGGTCCAGGAGTCTTCGAAGCGGGTCGCCCGGTCGGCGGCCACCGCGGACATGAAGGTGGCGAAGCTCTCATTGAGCCAGAGGTCGTCCCACCAGCGGAAGGTGACCAGGTCTCCGAACCACATGTGGGCCATCTCGTGGAGGATCACCTCGGCCCGCAGGGAGCTCTCCCGGGCCGAGGGCCGACCGCGGTAGATCATCCGGTCGGTGATGGTGACGCAGCCGGGCGACTCCATCGCCCCGTTGACCTTCTCCAAGCAGAAGACCTGATCGTACTTGCGGTAGGGGTAGGGGATGCCGAAGCGCTCCTGGTAGAAGTCGAGCCCCTGGCCGGTGACCTCGAAGATCTCCCCGGCTGCCTTCTCGAGGTCCTGGCCCAGGGAGAGGGGGGCGAAGAGCCCGAGGGGAATCTGGCCGTGCTGGGCTCTGATGGCATGCAGTCTCCCGGCGGCGATCCCCAGAACGTAAGGGGAGAGCCGACGCGTGGGGGCGAACTCCCACCATCTCGCCCCCTCGTCGTCCGAGGCCTTCCCGGCCCGGCCCGGTTCGGCGGAGACCACAGTCCAGTCCTGGGGCACCCGCACGGCGATCTCGAAGACGCCCTTGATGTCGGGCTGGTCGAAGCAGGGGAAGACCCGATGGGCGTCGAAGGGCTCGAGGTCGGTGTAGACGTACGCCTCAGAGTCCGCGGGGTCGACGGCGAGGTGGATCCCCAGCCCGGTCCGGTGGTAGCTGGAGGTGCCCCACACCTCCACGCGGTTGCGCGCCGCCAGCGGGGGAAGCTGAATGCGCTGCTCCCGCCAGGCGTCCCGCGAGAGCTCCCGCCCCTGCCAGGTCATCCCGGCGACCTGGTCCACCTGGGCGTCCAGGAAGGTCGTGGCCCCGGGCTGGCCCGAGAACTCCAGCTCCACCCTGAAGCCGTAGCGATCGCGGCCCAGGGCCAGGTCGAGCTGCAGCCGGCACTGGCAGTCGGAGATCAGAGCAGCCCGGGCCTCCGCCTCCCCCTTGGTGAGCGAGACGTTGTGACTTGGCATTCCGCCATTCTAGGGAGAGGCTTGGGAGACCCGGGGCCGGGTGGGCTACGCCGAGGGCGGGCGGCCCAGGTCGAAGGTGACGTCGGCGACCGCGAAGTCGGCGCGGCCCAGGAGGGCCGACTTGATGTGGAAGGCCCGGTGGTTGTGGAGGATCTGGTTCCACCAGTGGCGGGCCACCAGCTCGGGGAGCACCACCGTGCAGAGGGTGTCACGGTTCTTCTCACCGAATCCCTGGAGGTAGCGGAGCACCGGCTGCACCACCGTCCGGAAGGGGGACAGGACCAGCACCAGCTTGGGACGGGGCAGCGGGGTGGACGACTCCAGGTGGGAGTCCACCCAGCCATCCCACCGGGACACCAGCTCCGAAGCCTCGTCGCTGGGCTCCATCCCTACGTCGTCGCGCCGCTCGCTGCTGTCGGGTCGGGGTACATCCTGGGGTTGCCCGGTGGCAACGTGGACGGCGATGACCTCATCGGCGATGTGCTGGGCATAGCTGAGGGCTCGCTGGGCGAGGATGTCGAGGCCGGCGACCGGCACCACTGCCACCCGCCGGGCCCCCGGCCTCAGGGCCCCCTCGGCTGAGTCCTGGCCGGGCTGCCCCGGGAAGCTGGCGGCCACCACCCCGGGCCGCCGCAGCAGCGCGAACTTCAGGCGGAGGGCGGACGGCCGCCTCAGGAGGTCCATGATCCCGGAGCTGGTGACGGTCTCCGGCACCATGACCGTGACCAGATGGTCGGGCAGGGAGGGCGCCAGCTCGGCGAGGAACGAGAGCACCGCCCGGTTGGACCCGGGGCGCGAGACCACCTCGAATTCCGCCCTGGGACGGCTCCTGACCTGGTCCCGGAGGTAGGTCTCGAGCTGGGATGCGAGACCAGGATCTCCCGACACCGCCAGGGCGACAAGGCGGGGCCCGAGCGCCAGGGCGTACTTGAGGGCCCGGCGCGTGGGCCCGTCCAGCTGCCTTACGGGCACCAAAGTCCGATCAGGCTGCAGACGGGCCCGGTCGGCCGGCACCGGGCCGAGCTCGGACCGGACCTTCAGATAGTGCCGGCTGACATACCAGAAGTACGCGACCACCAGGGGCACGATGATCAGCACCACCCAGGCGCCGAGCCGGAACTTGACGACCAAGACGATGAGGTCCACCAGGAGAGTGGCGGCGGCACCGACGGCGTTGATGGTGACGTTGCGCCGCCAGTGACCCTGGCGATGCCGGAACCCGTAGCGGACCAGCGCTGTCTGGGCCAGGGTGAAGGCGGTGAAGACGCCGATGGCATACAGGTTGATGAGGTGGTCGGTGTTGGCGGCGAAGGCCACGATCACCGCCACCGACACCGCGGTGAGCACCAGGATGGCCGCCGAGTAGACCAGCCGGTCCCCGTAGGCGCCGAAGCGGTGGGGCAGGCGGTCATCACGGGCCAGGAAGGCGCAGAGCCGGGGGAAGCCGTTGAAGCTAGCGTTGGCGGCGAGCACCAGCACCAGCATGGTCGAGAACTGGATCACGTAGAAGAAGAACCGGCCCGGGCCGGTGAAGACGTCCTGCGCGATCTGGGCCAGGACAGTGGGGCTGCCGCCCGGCTTGGGGGCGGCGCCGAAGATGAGGTCCAAGAGCGTGACCCCGAGGAAGAGGACTACCAGAAGCAGTCCCAGCAGGGAGAGGGTGCGGGCGGCGTTCCGGCCCTGGGGTTCCCGAAAGCTCCGGACGCTGTTGGACACGGCTTCGATGCCGGTCATCGAGGAGCATCCTGAGGCGAAGGCCGTCAGCACCAGGAACGGGGTGAGCGCCTCAGTTGGGTGGGGGATCGGGGGATACACCCCGAAGCCGTGGTGCACCCCTCCCGTGAGGGCCCGAATCACCCCCATGACGATCAGGGCGCCCATCGCCGCGATGAACAGGAAGGTCGGCGTGGAGAACAAGGCTCCGGCCTCGCGCACACCCCTCAGGTTGCCGGCACACAAGAGCAGGGCGAGCAGGACGGCGATCGGGAGGCGCAGGTCGTTGAGAGTGGGGAAGGCCGATGCCAGGGCGTCGGCGCCGGACGAGACGCTCACTGAGACTGTGAGGACGTAGTCGATGAGCAGGGCTGCCGCGGCCACCATCGCCGGCCACCGTCCAAGGTGGTCGCGGGCCGCCGCGTAGGACCCGCCGTCGGTCTGGCGGGTGAGCACCAGCTGGCGGTAAGAGAGGGTGACCAGGACCATGAGGGCGGCGATGGCGAGGGCGATCGGCAGCTCGAAGGCGAAGGCGCCGACTCCGGCCAGGGCCAGGACTGTGAGCCCAGCCTCCGGGCCGTAGGCCACCGAGGAGAGCGCGTCGGATGCCAGCGTGGGAAGTGCGCGGCGAACCGGCAGCCGCTCGGTCTCCACCGCCGAGGTCGGCAGCCGCCGGCCGATCACCGCGCGCTTCAGAAGGTAGGTCAGGCGAGCCGCGCCCCCGGGTGGCTCGTCCGCCCGCTCCGTGGCGACCAGCATCCCGCCCCGGCCGCGTCGGAACGAGCCGAGGTCCTCCCGCCGCACCACCACGTAGCGGTTGCCCGGTAGGCTACCGGGCTGGGTGATGCGCCGCTCGAGGTCGGCAGCCGGGTCGTCGGAGGGTGGGAGTGAGTCGCTGGGCATGGGTTGGTTGACTTCCTTGATGCTGGCCCGGCCGCCTGATACTGAGCCGTGGGTGGGTTGATTCGCAACTCGACGGCGCCGCCCCGGCCGACTCCAGCCTTAACCTCTCGGCGTTGAGATCACCGGCTCCGCCTCATCCGGCCCCGGGGAGGTTCGCCCTGGTGATGGCCGCCGGAGCCATCACCCTCGGCCTGCGCCAGGTGGGCGAGCCCGGGCCGGCCCTGGCGCTGCTCATCATCGCCGTGGTCTCGTACGCCGAGGTGGTGGGCGGCGAGCTCACAGCCCTGCTGGGGGCGCCGCGCGGATATTGGTCAGCGCTGGAGCCCTGGCGCGCCCGCCTCGGAGTATTCGCCTTCTCCGCCGCCACCACTGTCTTGGCCGAGCTTGCCGCAGAGGCCGGCTGGGGAGGGGTCTCCCTGCCGCTCACGGTCATCGGGGCCGTGACCGCGGTGCTCTGGGGCGCCGGGGTGTGGGTACGGCGTCGGAGAGATGGATGGCTCGAAGAGGGTGGGGCCCTTTGGCTCCTGGGGCCGGTGAGCGGGTTGGCCGCCAGCAGTGCCCTGGCTGCCCTGGCGGGCCATGGAGTCGTCTGGAGCCGCTTCCTTGCCGTTCTGCAGCTGGCCCTGTTGGGGGTCGGCCTGCTGGCCTACCTGATGCTGGCCGCCGGGCTGCTCTGGCGCCTGCGCCTGCGGCCGCCCTGGGGGACCTTGGGGCCGTCGTATTGGATCGTCGCCGGAGCTCCGGCGCTGGCCGCGATTTCGTGCTCCCTGGCGGCCACCGCCGCCCGCGGGGTCTGGCCCGAGGTGGTGCCTCCCCTGACGACCGGCGGCGCCGCCCTGCTCGGTCTCGCGGGGGCGCTCGCTCCCCTGCCCGCCACCCTCACCTTCCAGCGCCTCCGGGTGCGGCGGCAGCTGGCCGGACAGCCCCCTGAATACTGGTCGGGGGTGTTCCCGCTGGCCATCATGAGTCTGGCCTGCCTTCAGGTGGGCGCCGACCGCGGCTGGCTGGCGCTGATCGCCCGCCTGGCCCTCGGGCTGGCCATCGCCGCCTTGGGTGCCGACCTCGCCCGGGCGGTGCTTTCCCGACTTCTACCCTCTGGGCCTCAGCCGTCAGGCCAGCAGGCGCGATCGGACCGGACTCAGTAGGCGTACCCGCCGGAGGACGGAGAGGAGCTAGGGGAATGGGAGGAGCCCGAGGGCGCCGACAGCCCCGGGGTGGCCACGTACCAGATGCCGAGCACCCCCTCTCCCTTGCTCTGGTCGGGACCGGTGTCGCCCGAGTAGGTGTAGAGCGGGTGCCCGTTGTACTCGACCTGGTGGCCGTTGGGTCCGCTGTAGAAGGTGAAGTTGCCGCCCACCGAGGAGGGCGCGCTCACCGAACCAGCGCTGGAGGTGAGAGCCGGCCAGATCGAGGCGCAACTGCCGCTGCAGGTGACCTTGCTGGCGGAGTCCTGGGTGTTGTAGTAGAGGGTCCGCCCGGCGCTGTCGGTGAGAACCGACTCAGACCTGCCCTTAACCACCACGGAGGCGGTGCGCACCGCGAGCCCCGAGGTGCCTGGGGACGAATTGTGGCTGGCGGGAGCGGTGCTCCCGCACCCGGCGACCAGGGCTGCGACCAGCAGCGTGCCGCCGCCGGCCCCCAGGAGGCCGAACCAGGGACTCGCACCGCTCGCACCACGAACTGGTCGGCTGAATTGGGGCAAGTTCCACATGCTGTCCGCCTCCTGGCACCGGGTATGGCCCCCCGCCCGGACTAGTAAACACCAAATGCCACCCTGCCGCCAGAGGACCAGGCGGCCGCCTCGGGCCACGGCGGTGGCTACACTGCCGCGGGTGACGAGCCCCAGCCTCCCCGCCCCGGGCCGCGAGGCGGAGCTGTGAGGCCGCACCCCGAAGGGCGCGGGCCGGGCCAAATGGACCCGCCGCGGGCGGTCGAACCTCCTTCCGGCTCCGTGCTGGAGTGGGCCGGCCTGAAGATCCCCGCGGCCCGCCTCTCGGCGGCGCTGATCCTCCTCGCCGCTCTCGTGGCGCTCGGACTTCGCCTGGAGGAGGTGCTGCGTCCCGGCCATCTCTTCGGAGTCGTCCAGTACGACGATTCCGTCTACCTGGGCGCCGCCCTGCGGATCGTCGCCGGCCAGCTGCCCTACCGGGACTTCGTGACCATCCAGCCTCCGGGGCTGCCCCTTCTCCTGGTGCCCATCGCCGCCCTCTCCCACTGGATCGGCGCCCGTGGGGCGATGGCTGCCGCCCGCCTTCTGGTGCCGATCGTCTCCGCTGCCGATGTGGTGCTGCTGGGACTGCTGGTCCGCCATCGGGCGCCGCTGGTGGTGGGGGTGGCCTGCTTTGCCCTCGCGGCCTACCCCGACGACCTGCTGAGCGCGCCCACGGTCTATCAGGAGCCCTTCCTGAACCTCTTCTGCCTTGTGGGCGCCTGGCTGGCGTTCCGGGGCGACGGCCTGACCGGATCCGGCCGACGTCTTTGGCTGGCGGGCCTGGCGTTCGGCGTGGGGGGGGCCATCAAGGTCTGGGCGATCTTTCCCGTGGTGGTGCTGGTCCTCCTGCTCTGGCGCCGGCCCCGCGGTGGGCTGGCGCTGATCGCCGGGGCCGGAGTCGGCTTCCTTGTCGTCTGCTCCCCGTTCCTGGTGATCTCCGCGTCCGCCTTCGTGCACCAGGTCCTGATCTCGCAGGCCCTGCGCGTCGACGTGGTCCGGGTCCCGATCGTGGTCCGCCTCGTGCTCATCACCGGGGTGGTGATCACCAACGTGGCCCAGGTCACAGTCCTCCAGCGGCAGCTGGGCTTGGCGGTCGCCGGCCTGCTGGCCGGATTCCTGGCGATCTGCTTCCTTGCCCTGCCAACCCCCAGGGAGGTGGGTGCCGCACCCCCGGGAGCCAGCTGGTGGCGGCGCCGGAGGACCACTCCCCTGGAGCGCTTCGCCCTCGGGTCCCTGGTCCTCACCCTCTTGGCCTTCATGATCCCCGACGACTTCTACTTCCATTACGCCACCTTCCTCGGCCCCTTCCTCATGCTGGCGCTGGCGCTGGCCTCGGGCCGGGTCCTGCCCCTGCTCCGGGAGGTGGCGGTGGGGCTCGCGGCGTTGGTGCTCCTGGGGGCGCTGATGCATGCCCTGCTGGTGGCCCGCGGGGTGGCGCCGGCCCCCGACCCGGCCGCGGCCCTGGACCGGCTAATTCCTCCCGGAGCCTGCGTGGTCACCGACAACCCGGCCTACTTGATCGCGGCGAACCGCTATCTCTCCGGGGCCCGCTGTCCACCCCTGGTGGATCCCTACGGGGCCACCATCGACCTCTCTCAGGGAAGGGTCGCCAACGGAGGAGCGTCCTCCAGCGCGGCGGCGGTGGGTGCGTGGCGCGGGTACTTCGAAAGGGCCGAATACCTGCTCCTGACCCCGGCAAGCGCGGTGCGCATCCCCTGGACGCCGGCCCTCGAGAGCTACGTCGAACACCACTTTCGCATGGCGGCCACTGCCCCAGCGCTGGTCTTGGTCCGGGGGGCCGGGGGTCCCCCCTACTCCCTGGCCGTCCTGGCGGGTGCTCCCCCCTGACCGTCGGGTGCCCGCGGCCTGTCGGAGGTTTAATAATCGCGGTGCTATCTCGTGTCTGGGTATCGGGTCCGCCCTAACCGCTCGTGGCCGGACCCGTCTGCGCAGGGGGTCCGAATTTGGTCGGCGGTGGGGCGGCGGTGATCCGGCGGAGCTTTTTCCGGCGCCCGCCATCCTGGGCCCTGGCCCTGGGGGTCTTGGTCGTCGGGCTGCTCCTGACCCTCCACCAGCTCGGCAGCCATCCCCTGGTCGACTTCGACGAGGGGATTAATGCGGTCATCATCCGCCACATGGCGCAGAGCGGGAACTGGCTGGTTCCCATCTACAACGGGTCTGTGCATCTGCGCCGGCCCCCTCTGTACTTCTGGGCCGCGGCCCTGGTGGCGGGCGGGATCCATCAGTTCTCACCGCTTGCCTACCGGCTGCCGGCCGCGATAACCGCCTCCGCCCTCGGTGCCGGGCTGGCGCTGGCGCTGCCCCGACAGTTCCGCTGGCCGGCCTGGGTGGGGGCGGCGGCGGGGCTCGCACTCCTTTCCATGCCCTATTTCCTCATCCTGAGCCGAGAGGCGATGCTGTCGGGACCGGCCGCAGCCCTGGTGGCGGCCACGGTCCTCTGCGGCTGGGCCATGATCCGCGGCCGGGGGGGCTGGCCGGCGGCGCTCGCCTTCGGAGGCTTCCTCGGACTGCTGGCCTTGGAGGACAGCGCCATCGCCCTGGTTCCCCTGGCAGTCCTGGTGGTGGATGCCGTGGCCCGGCGCCGGCGCCCGGGATTCACCCCTGGGCAGTTGGTGGGGGCGATCCTGGTGGCTGCGGCCGTCGGCGGGTCCTGGCCGCTCTTGATGTCCTTCCGGTATGGGCCAGGGTTCTGGAACCAGTACCTCGCCCAGAACGTGGTCGCGCGCGTGGGAAGCGGCACCGAGTCCGGGGCGCGCCCGGTGTACTACTACCTGCCCCTGCTGGCGGGCGGTGTCGGCGCCTTCGGCCCCCCACTGGCGGTCTGCCTGGTCGGGGCCTGGCGGCGGGCATGGCGATCACCGGACTCGCCCGAGCGGCTGGCGGTGATCTGGCTGGGGGTCGGGGTGCTGGGATTCTCGGCGGCGGTCACCAAGCTTCCCTGGTACATCGCTTCCGTCTACCCGGCGATGGCGATCCTGGTGGCTGCCCCCCTGGGGCAGCTAGGGGCCTGGCGAGAGGCCCGGACCCTTCATCGAGGTTGGGCGGCCGTCGCCCTGGGATCGGTGGCCGCCGGGCTGGCCCTCACCCTCTGGCCGTCTCCCCACCCCCTGGTGTCGCTGCTGGTCTGCGTTCTGGCCGGAGCGGGGGCGGCGATGGTGGACCTGGGGCCGAGGTTGGGGCGCCTCATCCCGGCGATTCCTGGCACCCTCTTCCGGCTGGAGCCCGCGCGGCCGTGGCTGCCCGCGTTGCTGGTGGTGGCGGCTCTGGTTCCCCTGGGCCGGGCCGCCGTCTTCCCCTACACCCCGGGCACCCCCGGGCTCGCCCAGAGCCTGCAGCCCGAGCCGACCGCCGTCCCCGAGGCCGCGATTGGCAGACTGGCCGCCACCGACCGCCGGGTGCCTTTGGGGCTCCTGGTGGGGGCGACCCCGACCATGATCTACTACGCCGACCGCAAGCGGATCACCATCTACACCACGCTGGCGAATGCCGCCGTGAAGCGCCACGCCTGGCTGATCACCGTGGCCGGGCTGGTGCCCCGGCTTCGCCAGATAGCTCCACGGCTTCGGATCCTGGGGTACCGGGATCACCTGGTCCTGGTGGCCATGCCCGGATCCCCGAGACTCGCGCCCTGAGCGGGCACTCGCCCGGCAGGTCCAGAGGTGGCGACGCGGGTGGCGAACCCGCCGGCGTCCCGCAGCGCGGTAGGCATCTTCCCCCGGCCTCCTCGCGGAGCTCCCTTTCACTCCACCGGTCGCCGATGTACCGTGCGGAGGAGTGGGAGAGGATCACCGCCGACCTGGCCGCGGAGAGCGCCGTCGCATTGGCGGCCACCGAGGTGGGGGAGAGGTCCATGATCGTCCCCTGTCGCTGCATCTCCGCGACCATCGGGATCCGCTACCGGCTGAGCCTGCCCGCCCGCGGCTGATTGGGCGCAGCGACGGCCCGGCCCAGCCCACTGGTGAGGCCCCGCGCGATCCATGGAGCGCCCCGGTGGTGCAGCGCCCGGAGTGCCGCCGGCGATCCCCGGATCGAGTGGCCGCCCCCAGTCCCGAGCCGGCAGGCGATTCGCCCAACGGGCGCCACCCGGTGTGCCCGGGTGGCGGAGGTGACCAGGGCGAGCTGGGCTGGGCTGAGCGCAGCCATCCGGTGGATGAAGGCGATCTGCGGCTATACCCCGTGCGACGGTTCTGCCCCCACTCCTCCCTCCGGTACCAAGCTCTACCGGAGCCAGGCTCCTACCCCGCCCC
Source organism: bacterium (assembly GCA_021798435.1). GTDB lineage: Bacteria > Chloroflexota > Dormibacteria > Aeolococcales > Bog-877 > JAJYXT01. The sequence goes on from JAJZGN010000015.1 coordinate 16,376, forward strand.
CGCGGGCCGGGGAGGTCGCGGTGGAGGTCCCTGCGCTCCCAGGCCAGGTGCCGCCTCTCAAGGTCGCCACCGTGGCGCCAGGGGAGCTCCGCGGCGAGGTCGCTTCGGCCCTCCCCGGCGGGGGCGGGAGGCGCCATCCCGACCGGGATTCCTGCCTGCCTCCAGCCGATCATCTCGGGAAGGGATGACGGACGGCCCCCGGTGGGCGCGAGGCGGCGGCCGCCCGACTCCCGGAGGAAGCTCACGCCGCTGAAACTGACCGGTCTGCAGTTCCCTGGCCGCCGGGTCACCGACGTGGCGGTGCTGCTGAGCCCGCGCCTGGCACCGGCGGCGCGGGCGAGCGGCCCGCGACTTGCAGGGCTCCTGCGGGAAGCCGGCTGCTCCAACCCCGTCTGGATCGACTCTGGAGCATTCCACTCACCGGCCTCAGCGGTTCGCGAGGCGGTAGGGGAGGGGGCGCGGCTGGTCCTGGCCGCGGGTGGGGACGGCACCGTCCGGGCTGCGGCCGAGGGGCTCTGGGGGACGGACGCGGTGCTGGGGATCCTCCCCCTGGGGACCGCCAACGTTCTGGCGCGCAACCTTGGAATCCCCCGCCGGCTGGAGGAGGCGATCCGGGTCGCGCTCTCTGGTCGGGACCGGGCGCTAGACGTTGGCCGCACCGCGCAGGGGCTCTTCCTGGTGGCGGCGGGGATCGGGCTGGACGCTCGGATGATGTCCGCGTTCGAAGCTCGTGCCCGGCACCGGATCGGTCTGGTGGCCTACGTGGCGTCCGCGCTCCGCCACCTCGGGGACCCCGCCTTCGAGGTCACGGTGGAGTGCGATGGGGGTGCCCCGCTGCACCGGCTGGTCGCCGCCGCCCTGGTCGGCAACGTTGCCCGGCTCCCGCTCGGGATACGCCTGCGTCCCGGAGCCCTGGTCGACGACGGCAGCCTGGACGTGGTCCTAATCCATCCCCGGGGCCCGGTGGGCTGGCCCCGAGTCGCCGCGGCACTCTGGGGCTCCCCGGATCGGGGCGCGGTGGAGCGGCTGCCGGCCCGCCGGGTAGAGATCCGGGCCCTCGCCCCCCAGCCGATGGAGCTGGACGGCGACGCGGTCGGGTGGGCCAGCTCGCTCACGGCCCGGGTGCATCCCGAGGCCATCACGGTACGAGTTCCCCGACAGCCTTCCGACGAGCGGTTGGAGGGGGCGCGTTAGGGGTCCGGGCAGCCGCCTCAGGACTCATCCCTTTGGGGGATGGCGGCGCCGCGGCCCGCCTGCTAAAGTCGGTCCACCCCAATGCGGGAGGGAGGCGGAGGGGGCACACATTCTGGGGAGATTGAAGTTGTTCGAGCGCATAGGTGCAAGGGGCGGCTGGCGGGTGGTGGGGGTCGCGGCCCTGGCCACCCTTCTGTTGGCGGCCTGCGGGGCGGCGACCACCGGTACCAAGACCACCAGTGGGGGAACTGTCACCTGGGCAGAGCTCCCGGCGACCCCGCCCAACTACATCTTCCCGATGATGAGTGGGCCCTACTTCGGCAACCAGAACCTGTATCAGTTCTCCAACGAGATGTTCTTGCCGCTCTACTGGTTCGGGGACCACGGCCAGCCCGTCTTCAACCCCCAGCTCAGCATCGGCAACCAGCCGGTGTTCTCTGATGGCAACCGGGTGGTGACCATCACCCTGAAGCACTGGCAGTGGTCGGACGGCCAGCCCATCACCTCGCGAGACGTGATCATGTGGATAAACCTGCTGAGTGCGGCCACCGACCCCAACAGCCCGGCCGTGGGAAGCAACAGCTCTCCCGGGCCAGGGTGGGGCGCGGCGGTGCCGGGAGGGTTCCCGGAGAACGTGGTCTCCTACCAGCAGACGGGCACCTACTCCCTCACCCTGCACCTGAACAACTCCTACAACCCCACCTGGTTCCTCTACAACGAGCTGAGCCAGGTCTTCCCGCTGCCCCAGCAGAGCTGGGACAAGCTGTCCACCTCCGGCCAGGTCGGCAACTACGACACCACGGCTCAGGCCCGGGTGGCGCTTCCCAACACCAGTCCCAGCTGGTATGTGCCGGCCGATCCGGGCACCTCGTCCAGCGGCGCGCTGGGGGTCGCCCAATTCCTCAACTCCCAGTCCGAGGACGAGGGCAGCTACGCCTCCAACCCCCTGTGGCAGGTGGTGGACGGCCCCTTCCGGCTGGCGGCGTTCAACACTGACGGGTACTGCCGGCTGGTGCCCAACAAGAGCTACTCGGGCTCGCCCAAGCCGTCCATCTCGGCGTTCGTGGAGGAACCGTTCACCACCGACACGTCGGAGTTCAACGCCCTGCTCTCGGGTACTGTGACCATCGGGTACATCCCGACCCAGGACCTCGCCAGCCGCTCCCGGCTGGGCAAGCTGGGCTACAACTTCGCCCCCTGGTACGGCTACGGCTTCGTCTACTTCCCCTACAACTACACCAACCCCACGGTGGGCCCGATCTTCAAGCAGCTCTACTTCCGGCAGGCCTTCCAATCGCTGGTCAACCAGAAGGAGTACATCCAGCAGTTCGACGGGGGCTTCGGTCAGGTCGAGGCGGGTCCGGTGCCGCTGAACCCCGCCACCAACCCCTTCCAGAGCCCCTTGGAGAAGGCGGGCCAGATGTACCCCTACGACCCCACCAAGGCGGTGAGCCTGCTCCACGATCACGGCTGGACGGTCGTGCCCAAGGGAGTCAGCTACTGCTCCAACCCCGGAGAGGGGGCCAACCAGTGCGGCAAGGGGATCACCCTCAACGAGCAGCTCAACTTCAACTTCCTCTACGCGAGCGGCAACACCGAGCAGACCAACGAGATGGAGGCACTCCAGTCCACGGCCAAGGCGCAGGCGGGCATCAACCTCACCCTCTCCACCGAGCCCTTCCAGCAGGTGATCGGCACCGCCTTCGGCGGCTGCACCTACGCCACCCCCTGCAGCGACTGGCAGATGGCCAACTGGCTGGGCGGTTGGACCTATGCGCCGGACTACCTGCCCACCGGCGGCGAGCTGTTCGCCACCGGAGCCGGCAGCAACGGCGGTGACTACTCCGACAGCACCAACGACGCCAACATCGTGGCCACCCACACCGCTCCGAACCAGGCGGCGGAGATCCAGGCCCTGTTCAAGTACCAGGACTACCTGGTGAAGCAGGTCCCGGTGGTCTATCTTCCGGAGACCCCGCTGTCGCTGACCATGTACAAGAGCAACCTCCAGGGGCTCGTCCCCCAGGACGGGTTCGGGGTCATCTACCCTCAGGAGTACTCCCTGGGCTGAGGCCGAGAGGGCGGGCGCCGACTCCGGTCGGCGCCCGCCACCCCGCGTCCCCTCGGCTCCGTCACGGTGCCTCCCCCCGCT
>JAJZGN010000168.1 GCA_021798435.1 bacterium
CAAGGAGCGCGGGGCGCGGCTGCATCGCCTCCATCAGCTTCTGGACGCCGCCCAGGGGAGCTGACCGACCTAGCCGCGCCGGCCATCGCGCCGGCGTCGCCCAGGCGTTGTGGGAGGCACCCGGCGGACTCGCGGATGGCGCATCGCAAGGTGCCGAGGATGGTGACCATGACCGATTGTCTCCTTCCGCCCACCGTGAACTCAGCTTTTCAGGTTGATCTCCTGTCTTGCACCAAGTTGACACGGAGGGCACTCGGGAGGGCTGAAACCTTGCGCGCCGGCTGCGGCGCCAAACCCATAGGGCCATTGTTCGATGGGATGTCCCGGGCCGCCAGGGTCGATCTCGGCGTGAGCATTTCCGGCCTCGCGGCCCCAGCCACGGCACATCCTCAGATCGGCGTCTAGGTCCGGTGTCGTCGCCAGAGTGCAGACATGGCTCGCGGCCCGGCCCGTGCTCTTGGCCGCAAGCCTAGACCTTGCGGCAGACGAGCTCCCCCTTGCCGATGGGGACCACCAGGGCGTCAACGCGCGCGTCGGCCACGGCAGCATCGATCATCGGCTGCAGAACCTCGCCGTGGTTGATGGCGTTGTCCGCGATCAGGATCCCCCCAGGCACGAGCCGTGGAACCACGGCTTCGTAGCAGGCCGCGTATGCCTCCTTCTCAGCGTCTAGGAAGCAGAAGCCGACAGGGCCGATCTCGGCACTGCGGTCCAGGAAGTCACCGTGGACCAGTCGAACGAGGTCCTCGACTCCCGCCGCGGAGAAGGTTTCCCGAGCGATTCGGACCTTGGTGGACAGCACCTCAAAAGTGGTTAGCCGCCTGTCCGTCGCCCGGCATGCCAGTGCGAGCCACAGAGCCGAGTACCCAGCACTGGTGCCAATCTCGATGCATGAGCCGGGGGGGGACGCCGCCAGCCACAGCGCGATGAACTTGCCAGTTTCTGGGGGGATCTGGCGCAGCCGATCGAGGCGCGGAGTCCCGTCGGTGCGGTCCTGGGCGTCAAGCCGCTCGAGTTCCTGCATGCGCTCGAGCATCGGTGACGGGATGTGCTCAAACATCAGCGGACCTCCAGGGTAGCTTGGGCCGCGGAGCGCGATGATCGTGGCGCGGCCGGGCTCCGCCGGTAGGCACTAGGCGCGAGCGGAGCATCGTGAGGGATTCTGGAGCCGTGGCCCATGGGTGCGGGCGTTGCAGGATCGGGATCCCGCCCGAACTGCGTGTGCCTGCCGCACCGATCGGGCGCGCCGCTTGGCCCCGAGAGTTGGACTGGAGCAGGCACCTGTGGCCGGGCCTGAGACTCCTTCCCGCACGGTCTGACTGGCGAAGGTACACCTCAGCTCCCTCCCCATTGTGGACCGCCCTAGGATTGATGGAGACTCCTGAGTTTGGAGTCTCTCCTTCCGTGAGGTGGTCATTTTAGTGGTAGTTGTGGAGAGGGGGATGCGGGGGGGAAAGGTCGAATAATGTGGACTTGGTGGTGCGTCCTGATCTTGGGGCTCCCTCGCACGCCGCGGTGGAGGAGCAGCTTCACCGCCTCCACATTCCGTCCCATGCGGATCGCGATCTCCCCCAAGTTCCGGTCCTCTCCATAGCGCAGCCCGAGAGCAATGCGCTGGAAGTCGCGCAGGGCTTGAGCCTACTCCCCTCTTGCTTGGTGTAAACGCTAGGCGCAAGCGGACCCACGCCCGAGAAGGGGTGATGGTGTACGAGAGGGACACCGCGGCCAGCCAGACCGGTGCGTTCGCTGGGTGTCAACCGACTAACCCGGGGAGGCGGACATGTGGAGAGGGTCTTCCGAGGCTTAAACGCCGACCACGACATCCGCCCCATCCGGTATCGCACCGAGGAGCGGGTCCTTACCCATATGTTCCGGCGGATGCTCTCCTACGACGCCGGCTGGCGCGTGAAGAACCGGCCGGCTCCCATCCTCATCCGGGATGCCGAGTACTCAGCCGCCGCGGCGGGCGTACCAGCCCGGTCGTAGAGCCGGGCGCAGAGACTGGTCAGCACCTCGGCGATGTCGCGCACGAGGTCGTCCGCCACCTCGGCCGGCTACACCGCACGGCGGTCCGAGGATGGATGTGCTGGCTGCGCGCTCACTGGCTCCGCTTCAAATCCACAGCATTAGTCTGCGTGCGTAAGTTTGTGCGTGCTGCCTTATCGCCACATCCATGAACAGTTCATGAACCCGAGGTAGTAGTAGGTCCACTGGACCGGGCTGTGGGGCCTAGTGATGTCCCAGCGCCAGACCCCCCTGCCGCGGTTCGCGCACCGCCCCCTCCTTGCCCCAAAGGCTCCGGACTCCCGGACCCGGCCGTGGTCCGATCAGGCGCCCCGGGCCAGGAGCGGCCGCCCGAGCGCCGCCGCCGCACCTGCGCCCACCACGAGGAAGGCCGCCGCCGCCAAGAGGAACTGGGGGTCGCTGCCGTAGGGCGGGTTGCCGTGGAGCACCAGCTGGAAGGCATTCTGCAGGTAGCTGAAGGGAAGCAGCTGGGCGACCCAGTAGCGCGGCCCGGAGGCGGGCACCCCCGTGAAGAGGCCGGAGAGGAAGAGCATCGGAGCCAGCACCACCGCCAGCACCAGCATCGCCTCCCCGGGGTTGTCGGTCAGGGTGGCCACCGCCAGTCCCAGGGCTCCGGAGAAGGCCAGGGTGGCCAGGCTGAGCAGCCAGGTGCTGAAAAGGGTGAGCGGGTCCGGCCGCTGCGCGGCCTCCAGCACCAGGATGAGGAGGGTGGCCTGGAGGCAGTCCACCACCCAGCCGGCCAGGAACAGCTCCAGCGCCACCCGCCACCGGCCCAGCGGCAGGACCGCCAGCCGGTCCAGCCATCCCGCCCCCCTGGCCCGGGTCAGGCTCACCCCTGTGCCCACAGTCCCCACCATGGCGATGAGCACGGTGAGCAGCATGGCCGCGAAGAACTGCGGCGCGCCCGTCAACGCCAGGGGCACCGCCAGTACCAGGGGGAACACAAGCTTGATGGCCAGGGCCCGCCGGCGTCGGATCGAGGCCCGGAGCTCGAGCTCCCAGAGGCCCCGTCGGCCGGCCGTGCCGAAAGCGCCCCTGGGGCGCGCCACCACCCTCTCAGCCATCAAGGGGCCGCCCGGTCAGCTGGAGGAAGCACTCCGCGAGGCCGGGCTCGTGGATCGAGAGGTCGACGAGCCGGCGGTCCAGCTCCCCCACCGCACCGAGGAGGTCCGCCACCAGCCCATCCCGGCGGGCCGCCAGCACCAGGGCGCCCTCGGGGGAGGCGACCACCTGGCGCACTCCGTCCACGTCCCTGAGCCGCTCCAGGTCCACCTCCCCCCGGAAGCGCAGGCTCACCTCGCGCAGCCCTCCCACCGATGCCAGCAGGTCCGCCAAGGGGGAGTCAGCCACCAGCCGGCCGTCCACCAGGAACCCCACCCGGGTGGCCACCTCCTCCACAAAGGAGGTGTCGTTGGTGCCGAGGAGTGTGGTCCGCCCTCGCTGCTGTCGCTCCCGGAGCACCAGCTCCAACCAGCGCCGTCCCTCGACGTCCAGCCCCAGGGTGGGCTCGTCCAGGACCAGGAGGGAGGGGTCCCCGACCAGCGCCTCGGCGATCAGCAGCCGCCGGCGCATCCCGTACGAGTAGTTGGAGACCTCCTCCCCCCCCACCTCAGCGAGGCCGGCGGCCACCAGCAGCTCGGGCGCCTCCGGAACCCCCCGCGCCCTGGCGAAGAAGCGCAGGTTCTCGTCTCCGCTCACCTCGTCCACATGGGCGGTGGCATCGAACACCACCGCCAGCCGGCGGCGGGCGCGGGAAGGATCGGGGTCGCCGAACCACCGGACCTCGCCGCCCCGGGGACGGCTGCGGGTGGCGAGGCAACGAAGCAGGGTGGTCTTGCCGCTTCCGTTCGGTCCCAGAACGGCCAACACCTCGCCGGCCAGGAGTCGCAGGCTTACCGGCCCCACCCCGCGTCCGTTGCGGTAGCGGCGCAGGACCGCCTCCGCCTCCAGGGCCAGGGCGGCCATCGAGGTCAGGTGATGAACTCGATGGTGGTCTGGGCGGTAACCTCCACCAGCCCCTTGGGCTCGGTGAAAGCAACCTGGAAAACCAGGATCTTCTGGCCCACCTCGACCTGGTGCCCGACCAGCCGCGACCGGACCAGGTTGCTGATGAACTGGGGAGCCCGGCGGTTGACCTTGCGCAGCACTACCCTCTGGGCCTCCGCCACCGGGCCCGGGGGCAGGATCGGAGCCATGTCCTGAGTTTAGTTGTCCGGAGAATGGCCCGTCGGCCCCCACGAGGAGGCCCCAGTGCTGCATATTGCGGAGGATGAGAGTTCTCCACCTGGCGGACGTCCACCTCGACGCCGCCTTCGCCGGGCTGGGAGCGGGGGTTTCCCGGCGCCGCCGGGAGGGGATCCGGGCCGCGTTCCAGCGGTCGATCGACCTGGCGCTCCAGGAGAAGGTGGACGCGGTCACCATCGCCGGGGACCTGTACGAGGATGAGCGCGTCCGCCAGGACACCGCGGAATTCCTCCGGCAGCAGCTGGCCCGGCTCCCCTGCCCGGTCCTGATCGCTCCCGGCAACCACGACTACTGGCACCAGGGCTCCCTTTACGCCACCATGGCCTGGCCCGAGAACGTCACCGTCTTCACCAGCGCCACCTTCACCTCGGAGGAGGTGGCTGGGGTGCGCATCTTCGGC
>JAJZGN010000169.1 GCA_021798435.1 bacterium
GAATCCAGCCCCCGCCAGCGCCAGGTTGAGGTCCCGGCCGCGGCCGGTGGGTGAGCGCACGTCCACCAGGCCACCCTCTCCAGGGCGGGCGTCCGAGCCCCAGGGCTGCTCCCGCAGCCAGCTCAGGGCTCGATCCGCGTCGTCGAGACCGACCCGGAACCAGCCTGCCGAGCCGCGCAAGGAGTCGACGGTGCCGGTGTAGGCCAGGCGGCCCCGGCGCAAGATGGCTATCCGATCACAGACCCGCTCAACCTCCCCGAGGACGTGGCTGGAGAGAAAGACTGTGATGCCTTGATCGCGCTGCTGGCGCAGCAGGGCCCGAATCTCGCGGATCCCGGCCGGGTCCAGGCCGTTGGCAGGCTCGTCCAGGACCAGGAGCGCCGGCCGGTGGAGCAGGGCTACGGCCAGGCCGAGTCGCTGGCGCATGCCAAGGGAGTAGCCGGACACCCTGTCACCGGCACGGTCGGCGAGCCCGACCAGCTCCAGCAGCTCCGGGATCCGCCCCGGCGGCACCCCTCCCAGCTCCGCGGCCAACACCCTCAGGTTGTCCTTGCCGGAGAGGTGGAGGTAGAGGGCCGGAGTCTCCACCAGCGGTCCGACCCGGGGCAGAACCTCGGCGGAGTCCTCGGGGATCGCTCCGCCGAGCACCCGGAGCCGGCCCGCGCTCGGTCGGACCAGGCCCAGGACCATGCGCATGGTGGTGGTCTTGCCAGCACCGTTGGGCCCGAGGAAACCGAAGACCTCGCCCCTCTCGACGGTAAGGTCCAGATCCTCCACCGCGGTCCGGCGGCCGAACCGCTTCCCCAGCCCTTTCAGCTCGATGGCGGCGTTCGCACTCACGCCGCCATCATCGGGGAAGCGGCCACCCCGGGGCGCCGCACCTGCGAGCAGATCGACTCATCCCAGCCGGCACCTGGGCCGAGGTGGCACCCCGCCGCACGCTTGTGCCGTCCCTCCCAGGCAGGGCGATGGCGGTGGCTCCCGACGGATCGGAGTCGGGTCACGTCGGCACACGCGCGTCTTCGGCCGCTCCCCGGCCCAGGACGGAGAAGAGCGCCACCAGCGCCAGCAGGGGGATCTGGGCCAGATACTCGTCCAGGCTCCGCCAGCTGAGCCAGAAGCCGGAGAGGATGAGCAAGGAGGCGGCCACCCGGTACTCCCGGGCCAGCGCCCCCCAGGCCCAGATGGCCAGCATCGCCAGCGCTGTAAGTGCCAGGAGGAGAGTGCGTGAGGGCGCGGGGATGAAGCCGGCCAGCACGAGGGTGATGGGGCCGGAACCCAGCGGGAAGGTGTGAGCGCGGAGGTTCCCGACGATGGTTCCGAGGGCGTCGGGATACCGAACGAGCCAGGGGACGACGGCGACGGCGAGAGTGGCGGCCCCGGCCACCAGGCGGCGCCAGACCTGGCCCTCCTCGACCGCCAGCAGAAGGTAGCCAGGGGCAAAAAACCAGGCCAGCTGGTTGCTTCCCACGGCCAGCGCCAGGCAGACGGCGGACGTCACCGGGCGCCGGATCCAGAGGACGGAGAGGGCCATGAGCACATAGGCGAAGGTCTCGCCATTGCCGTTGGCGGCGAAGTTCACCAGAGATCCGTTCAGAAAAAGGGTCAGGAGGAGGAGACCCCCGGCCGCCGGCCAGAGGGAACCGGCCGCGAAGATCACCGCCAGGAGAAGCACCAGGACGGGAATGGCGGTCCAGACGGTCCGGGCCCAAAGGGGTAGGCCGGCGACGGGGACCATGGCCACGGGCGTGAGCGGTGGCTTCCCCAGGGGGGAGAAGAGCCCGAGCCTGCCCTGGTCTTGGAGGCGGGCCGCGGCCAGGATCTGGGCCGGGGTCGGGTAGACCGCCACGTTCCTAAGCGGCCCAACCTTGAGCGGCGTGGCGAGAGTCGGCGAGACCCCGAGGGAGCGCAGGCAGGTGATCTCGGGGACCCGATAGGGGTCGGCGCCGGCGGCGATCGCGCGAGCCCCACAGACGGCCATGGCGTTGGCGTCGTCGACCAGCTGCCGGCCCCGGACGACCGGAGGCACGGCGGTGGCCAGCACCACCACAAGGGCCAGGGCTGCGAAGAGGGGGCTCATGGCGAGCAGGCGGTGGGGCTTGCAGCGCACCACCCAGGCGGCCAAGGGCCGGCGCAGGGCCAGGACGGTCAGGACACAGAAGACGAGGAAGGCCAGGTACTCCAGGATGAAGTTGGCGAGCTCCACCCCCCTGCCGGGCAGATGCTGGCTCAAGAACTGCGAGTTCGACGCCTTGAACGCCACCATGGCCAGGGCGAGCACGACCAGTCGGTCGGCCCGCTCGCCGGACGGCCGCCATGCGGGGATGAGGCGGGTCAGCTGCGCCTGCCACCCTGCACCGGTCCCAGCTCGCACCCCTGACCTCCGCTAGGTTGAAACCCTGCGATGATGCGGCCCCGCCGCCGCCCGAGTCCAGACGGCCGCCCGGGAATAATGGGGGAGTGGATCTCGATCCCTTGACCTACCGGGACCGATGGCGCGTACGGCAGTACGAGATCGATGCGTACGGCCATGTGAACAACGCCGTCTACCTCCACTGGGCGGAGGAGATGGCGTCGCGCCACGCGGAGGTGAGCGGGTTCGGGGCGGAGTGGGCCTCCCGGCACGGTGGTGGCTGGGTGATCCGCCACCACGACGTGAGCTACCACGCTCCGGCGCGATTCGGAGATGAGCTGGAGCTCATGGTCCAGGTCGAGCTGATCCGCGGCACCCGGGGGCAGCGCCGAACGACCATTCACCGGGCCTCGGACCATCGCCTCCTGGCGGAGATAGCGACCGAGTGGGCCTGGGTGCGGCTCTCGGATGGGAGGCCGGCCCCGGTCCCGGAGGAGCTGGTGAGGGTGGCGGCACCGGCGACCGCCGCGACTCTCGCCAGGCGGGCGGATCGGAGGCGGGGCCCGGCGCGCTGAGCCGCCCCATCCACCGGGCGTAGGCCCCGGGAGCCGCGCCGCCCAGGCCGGGGAGGATCTGGTCCAGCCGGGTCAGCTCAGCACGACCCAGCACGATTTCGAGGCACCGGGCAGCCTGAGTCAGCTGACCTGACGGTCGGGGTCCGATGATCGGGGCCGTCACCCGGGCTGGTCCAGCAGCCAGGCCAGGGCCGCCTCGGAGGGAGGGCTCCCGACTTCCTGGCAGAGCCGCTGGTAGGCGGCCCGCTGTTCGCAATGCCTCTGGCCCCGATCCCTGGTCTGGGCGTCCGAACGCCTGCCCCCCTGGTGCGCCCCGGCGGTGCCACCCAGGATCCCCGAGGCCTGGGGGCTCCACGGGATCATCCCGATCCCGTACTCACGGCAGGCACGACAAACCTCGAGCTCCATCTCTCGGGAGAGGAGGTTGTGGAGCGAGTGCTCACTCAGGAGCCCCTGTGTCCCCCGAGCCCTCGCCCGCTCCTGGAAGCCGGCCAGGAGCCACCCGGCGAAGTTCGACGAGCCAAAGTAGATGATCTTGCCCTGCTGGAGAAGGAGTTCAAGGGCCCCGAGGGTCTCGTCCACCGGTGTGGCGCGACCCCCGTGATGCATCGGATTGAGGTCGATGCGGTCGGTGTGGAGCCGACGCAGGGAGGCCTCGCAAGCGCTGATGATGTGCCGGGCCGACAGCCCCATCATTGGGCCGGTCGGAGGCGTGGGCGGAGGCCTTGATGGCCGGGACCACCCGCTTCCGCTGGCCTCCCTGGCTCAGCCAAGTCGCCGACCACCTCCTCGGTGAGGCCGATCCAGACGGCGCGCCCATACACACTGTCCGCGTCGAAGAAGTTGACTCCCACATCCAGCGCCGAGTCCATGATCTGGTGGGCCGCCTGCGGCTCAGTCCCGGTCCCGAAGTCCATGGACCCAGACAGAGCCGGCTCACCACAAGGCCCGAGCGCCCCAGGCGGCCGTATTCCATGATGAGGCGTGTCCTCCCAAACCTGCACCGGATAGGGAGCCAGCGTCGGCGCGGAGACCTCTCATTGACCTGAGGAGCCCCCGGCGCAGCGGGGCCCACGCCGTCACGGGTCTCGCTGCCTTCTCAGCGTGCGGCCCCTCCCGACTTCCGGTATGCCCGGCCTCCCCGGCACCAGCTTGTCGGTCGGAGCGGAGATGAAGTATTGACAGGGCCGACGCGGGATGAGACAAGTACCGGCGGCGGCTGGGCCGCGCTTGGTGCAGATGGCTGGGAGGCGGAGAGTACGAGTTGCGCGGTCCGCGCCTGGGTACCCCTGTTGCCGCGGGCGGCCACGGGCCGCGAGGCGGCCGAAGAGGCCGGGATGGTGACCTTGGCACCCCGAGGTCCCGCTCGCCGAGGTGGCGGGGGCCCCTGGAACGTTTTCGGCGGGGCGGCTCGCTGACTACTCGTATCGGGGAGGCCCGCTGGCAGGCTTGAGAGTCCATCTGTACCACTGCACCCCCCGGCCCCTGGTCGGCGGGCCCCCGGCAGCGCGACGCCCGCTGTGACCGAGATCCGGTTCCCCGCCGCGGCGGGAGCCCGCGCGGAGCCTCTCGACCCGGAGGCGGAGAACGCCCTGTTGCCCTACGTCCCCAGGCTGGCCATGGAGTGGGTCGCCGCCGGCTCGGGTGAAC
>JAJZGN010000170.1 GCA_021798435.1 bacterium
CTCCGCAGCTCGGCGGACATCGCCAGGTGGATGCTAGGCCCGGGGGCGGAGTGCCGGGGCTCCCGGATGCTGCCCACCTCAGCCAACGGCTGCGCCGCCTTCGGCCAGTACCGGGTCGATCCGGAGGGGGGCCACCGGCCCTGGGGATTGCACGTCCTGGAGCTGTCCGGGGGGAAGATCGCCGTCCTGCACGTGTTCCTGGGCGAGACCATCTTCCGAGCCTTCGGACTGCCCGCGCACCTGGACTCCTGACCCCCGGGACGCGGACGCAGGGCTGAGCGTCACCGGCTCCGCCCCGGAGGCGCCGCCGGAATCGGCCGCCCCAATCCCACCTGGCTCCGGCCGTGGAGCCATGGGCGCCGCAGCGGGCGGGAGACCCGGAGGCCAGCGGGGCGCCTCAGCCCCCCGAGACCGCCGGGATCACGTACAGCCGCGAGCCGGCTGCCACCATGGTGTCCAGCCCCTGCAGGTCCTCGATGTCCGAGCTCCCCAGATAGAGGCGGATGTGGGGCCGCACCCGCCCCTGCTCGTCGCGCACCCGGCGCTCGAGCAGGGGCATGGTGCCGGCCAGCAGGTCCAGCGCCGAGCGCACCGTGCCCTCGGCGATCTCCAGCTCCGGGAGCCCGCCGGCCGCCTCTCGAAGGGCGGTGGGGAGCACCAGGGTGGCCGTCACCTCCGACTCAGTTGAGCTGCACGGCGCGCACTGAGAGCACGTCCGGGAGGTGTTCCGCGATCTTCTCGAAGTGGTCGCCTCCATCCGGGCTGCCGTAGACCTCGCCGGCCCTGGTGCCGAAGTAGATCCCCGCGGGTTCGCCCCCGTCCGTGCACATGGCGTCGCGGAGGACCGCCGCCCGGTAATCGCCCTCGGGGAGCCCGCGATGCAGAGCGGTCCAGCTCTTCCCGCCATCCTGGCTGCGATAGACCTCGCACCGGCCGGTAGCCGGGAAGCGGTGCGAGTCCGCCTTGAGCGGGAAGATGTAGATGGTCTCCGGCTCCTGGGGATGGACGACCATGGGGAACCCGAAGGTAGAGGGCAGGCCGCTCTCGATCGGCTCCCAGCTGGTGCCATAGTTCTCCGAGCGGTAGACCCCGAAGTGGTTCTGGGCATATAGGCGATCGGGGAAGCTGGGGTGGGAGGCCACCTTGTGGACGCACTGGCCGAACTCAGGGAAGCGCTGGTCCTCGGGCATCCAGTACGACTGGATCCCCCGGTTGGCGGCCTCCCAGGTGGCGCCGCCGTCGCTGGTCCGGTAGACGCCCCCCGCGGAGAGGGCCACCAGCACCCGCTCAGGGTCGGTGGGGTGGGGGACCACGGTGTGCAGGCAGGCGCCCCCGTTGCCCGGGACCCACTCACTCCGGTGGGGGTGGTTGTAGAGCCCCTCCACCAGGGAGAAGGTGACACCCCCGTCCTCGGATCGGAACAGGGCGTGGGGCTCCACCCCGGCGTACACGACTCCCGGAGCCGACTCGGCGGCTGCCTGGATCTGCCAGATGCGGATGAGGGTGGTCCCCGTCTCCTTGGGGAAGGCGACGGGTGCCTCCCCGGGCTCCGCCCAGGTTCGGCCCAGGTCGTCCGAGTGGAACAGAGTGGGACCCCAGTGGGGGCTGTCAGCGGCGGCGAAGAGCCGGGGGGTGGCGCCCCGGGCGTCGATCCCGGTTCCGTAAACCTCGGACATCGGGAGCTCCAGCGGCCCCAGCTCCCACGCCGCTCCGGGGCGCGGACGGCGGGCCACCAGCGCCCCCTTGCGGGTGCCGATCAACAACGTGGTTTCAGTCATGGAACTCCTCCACGGGCCGGACCGGCCCGAATACCGAGTTGAGCAAGGCTACATCAAGCTCGGGTCCCCGTGCCTCAGCCGCAAGCTCCGACCCCCGACCCCGGCCAGCCGCGCCGCCGGACACCGGGTACTGGAGCGGCGCAAGCGAGAAAAGGCGCACGAACTCTAAGACGCCAGAAAGGCGCCCAACTCATCGGTCTTCAGGAGACGGTTTCTGGGCCGGTCCCAGCCGTTGCGGGCAAGGTCGCGCCGCTCACCGCCCCGGACGGCCGTGGGCTCGTCCCATATCCTGTCCCGACCTCGGCGCCCAGCGTCGGCTCGTGGAACCGGAGGTGGACGGTCTGGGCCTCGTCGTCACCGGTGCTGATCCCCACGAAGAGCCCCCCTCTGGAATCCAGCGCAAGGCAGCCGAGAATCGAGGTGGGGGCTGGTGGGCCGGACTGGTGGCCGGGCGGTGGGCGCCGCCGGCATTACCCTCGGCGCGGACCGGCAGGAGGGGCGGAGGGTGGGCCCGGCCAACAACGTGGTCGTCTTCCCGGGCCCGGGCGGTTACGGACGGGATGCTGCCGAAGCTGGAGCGGACCCGCCGGCCTGCAGTACCCCGGTCTGGCAGGCGACCCCGGTCCCGCCCAGCCCGCAGTAGCCGGAGGGGTTCTTGGCCAAGTACTGCTGGTGGTACTCCTCCGCGTAGTAGAGGGGCCCCAGCTGCTCGATGGTGGTGGTGATCTGACCCAGCCCGGCCCGCTCCAGCTCGACCTGGTAGGCCGCCCGGGAAGCCTCGGCCACCTGAGACTGGCCCTTGTCGGTGCAGAGCACGATGGAGCGGTACTGGGTTCCGACGTCATTGCCCTGGCGCATCCCCTGGGTGGGGTCGTGCCCCTCCCAGAAGAGCTGGAGCAGCCGGTCGTAGCTCAGCTGGGCCGGGTCGAAGACCACCAGGACCACCTCGGCGTGACCGGTGAGGCCGGTGCAGACCTCCTTGTAGGTGGGGTTGGGGGTGGTCCCGCCAGCGTACCCGACCGCCGTGGTGTGAACTCCAGGAACCCTCCAGAAGAGGCGCTCCGCCCCCCAGAAGCAGCCCATCCCGACGACCGCGCGCTCCAGCTCCTCCGGGAAGGGGGGGAGGATCCGGGTCCCCAGCACGAGGTGGGTTTCGGCCGTGGGGAGGGGCTCGGGGCGCCCGGGAAGCGCCTCCTGCGGGGCGGGCAGCTGGTGGCGGCGCGCGAAGGGGTTCAAGTGGGGGCCTCCTGGGGTGGCCGGCTCACCGTACCACTTCCGCAGAGGTCACTCCCAGCGGAAGAGGAGGGCGGCAGCCCCGGCCAGGACCACTGTCCAGACCGCCAGCAGGATGACCGTGGTACCGGCGACGGCCGTGGAGCCCAGCGCCCCCCGGAGGGTGGAGCTGAGCAGCGCCGGGGGCAGAGCGCCCGCCACCGGCTGGAGCCAGCCGGGGAGGTGATCGATGGGCAGGACCACCCCACCCACCACCAGGAAGACGAGGTAGAGGCCGTTGGCTCCCCCCAGGGTCAGCTCGGCGCGGAGCGCCCCGGCCAGCGTGAGCCCCAGGCCGGCGAAGCAGACCGACCCCAGGAGCATCAGCGGGAGGGCCCCCAGAACCTCGCCGCTCCAGCCGAAGAACAGCCGGCCGACGACCAGCAGCAGCACCACCTGCCCGACCTCCACCAGCAGAACCGCGCCCGCCTTGGCCAGCACCAGGACGAAGGTGGGAAGCGGCGAGCCCCCCAGCCGCTTCAGGACCCGGTAGTAGCGCTGATAGGCGGTGGAGATCCCGAGGGTCACCATCCCGGTGGACATGATGGCCACCGTGATCACTCCCGGGATGAGGAAGTCGGCCGGCCGCCCGGCGCCGGCGGGGAAGATCCGGGCCCCGGCGAAGAGGGCCAGGAGCAGGACCGGCAGCACCAGGATCACGAGCAGGTTCTCCGGCTGGCGCAGCAGGAGGAGCAGCTCCACCCGGAGCTGGGCCCGGAGCGACCGGGTCCAGGGGGCCACCAGCTGCGGCCCCCCCATCACTCCCTGCCTCCGGTGAGCTCCAGGAAGACCTCCTCCAGCGAGCCGCCACCCACCTGCAGACGGTGCACCGGAGGCCCCTCGTCCCGCAGCAGCGCGGCGATCTCCACCAGCGCCTGGGGTGGGTTGGCGGTCCTGACCAGGTACCGCCCCGGAGCCACCGCCCGGGACCTCTCCACCGAAGCCAGGGCGAGGAGCCGCGCCTCCCCCTCGGGAGTGAGTGCCTCGACAGTCTCCAGCTCGACCACCCCACCCCCACCGGCCCCGATCAGCGCCGCGGGGGTGTCCAGGGCCACGAGCCGGCCCCGGTTGAGGATGGCCACCCGGTCGGCCAACCGCTCCGCCTCCTCCATGGAGTGGGTCGTCAGCAGCACCGTGACCCCCCGCCGGCGCTGCTCCCGCACCGCCTCCCAGGTGAGGAGGCGCGCCCTGGGGTCCATCCCCGCCGTGGGCTCGTCCAGGAACAGCAACCGGGGCCGGCCCACCAGGGCCAGCGCCAGCGAGAGCCGCTGCCGCTCTCCACCCGAGAGGGTGCGGTAGCGGGAGCGCACCCGGTCGCTGAGCCCCACCAGCTGCAGCAGCTCCGAAGGCGGCACAGGATTGGCGAAGTAGGCGGCGAAAAGCCGCACCGCCTCGCCCACCGAGAGGCTGGGGTAGACCCCGCCCTCCTGGAGCATGATGCCCAGCTGGGGGAGG
>JAJZGN010000171.1 GCA_021798435.1 bacterium
TCGCGGTGCCGGGAATGTTCGAGTTCCACGTCAATCCGGCGATCCCGATCATCGCGGTGGTGGTGGCGGGGTTGGCCCTGGCCGTGCTCACCGTGCCCCCCCTGTTCCACCTCCTGCACGCTGTCGGAGAGCGAATCCTGGGGGTTCGCCGCCTGCTCAACCCACTGGATGAGTTGCACGCCGAGACGGTGGAGCTGCTCCACCGGCCCGACACCCTGGGGTGGTCGTTCATCGGCCTCGCCCAGGTGGTCGCGATGAGCACGGCCTTCTGGCTCGTGCTCAGCGCCCTGGCGCCCGGGCGGTTGAGCTGGCCTGAGGCGGCCTCGGTCTACGCGGTGGCCAGCATCGGCGGGGCGATCAGCCTCATCCCCGGAGGGCTAGGGGCCTCTGAGGCCACCTTCGCCGGGATCCTGATCGTCGCCGGTTTGCCTCCGGCCCCCGCCACGGCGGTTGCATTGATGCAGCGGGTGGCCGACCAGGGGGTGGCCACTGCCGCCGGTCTCGTCGCCTACCTGTACGCCCGGCAGCGCTACCGGCTGGGGCGGCTGTTGGGCTGACCCGGGGTGCCTCCCGCCGACTCCTCCTAGAAGCGCACGGGTCGCGAGAACGCCGCCTTGCCCGCGAACCGAGCCTCGGACCCCAGCTCCTCTTCGATCCGCAGAAGCTGGTTGTACTTCTCCACCCGCTCGCCCCGGCAGGGGGCACCCGCCTTCAGATGGCCGGTGTCCAGACCGACTGTGAGGTCGGCGATGAAGCTGTCGACCGTCTCGCCCGAGCGATGGGACACGAAGGCGCCCCAGCCGTGGTACTGCGCCAGCCGGGTGGCGGCAACGGTCTCCGAGAGGGTGCCGATCTGGTTCAGCTTGATGAGGGCTGCGTTGGCGACGTCCTCCTCGATCCCCCGCTGGATGAGCACCGGGTTGGTGCAGAAGAGGTCATCCCCTACCAGCTCGATGGCCTGCCCGAGAAGCCGGTTCAAGCCCTTCCAGCCGTCCCAGTCGTCCTCGGCCAGGCCGTCCTCCAGAAGGCAGATCGGGTAGTTCGCGACCAGCTCCGAGTAGTAGGCGGCCATCTCCTCCGAGCTGAGCTGTCGGCCATCCCGGCGCAGGTGGTAGCGACCGTCCCGGTGAAACTCGCTGGAGGCGGGGTCGATGGCGATCCCGACATCCTCGCCGGGGCGCAATCCAGCCTTCTCCACCGCCGCCATGATGAGGTCCAGAGGCTCGCGATTGGACCCCACCCTGGGAGCGAAGCCGCCCTCGTCCCCGACCCCCACCGACATCTCCCTCGCGACCAGCTCCGACTGCAGGGTCCGGTAGATTTCCGATCCCCACCTCAGCGCCTCGGCGAAGTTGGGCGCGCCGTAGGGGGCGATCATGAACTCCTGGAAGTCGGCGCCCTGCCAGTGGGCGTGGACCCCTCCGTTGAGGATGTTCATCATCGGCACCGGGAGGCGGTTGGCGCCCATCCCCCCCAGGTATCGATAGAGGGGGAGGCCGCCGGCCTGGGCTGCGGCCCGGGCACAGGCGAGGGAGACCCCGAGGATGACGTTGGCGCCGATCCGTCCCTTGTTGGGGGTTCCGTCAAGGTCGATCAGAGCCTGGTCGATCTGAGCCTGGTGACTGGCGTCCATCCCCCGCAGAGCGGGGAGGATCGAGCCCTGGACCTCGGCAAGCGCCTGCCGGACACCCTTGCCCCCGTAGCGCCCCCGCTCCCCGTCGCGAAGCTCCACCGCCTCCTTGCTGCCCGTCGAGGCCCCCGACGGCACCGCTGCCCGCGCGAAGGCCCCGCCTTCCAGATGGGCATCTACCTCCACGGTGGGATTGCCGCGCGAGTCGAGGATCTCTCGCGCCCTGAGTTCGGCGATGCCAGTATTCACCTTCGGCCCTCCAGAGCTGGGCGTCGTGGACCTGGTTCCACGGGAACGGTCCTATGATCCCATCGGGACGATTCCGGCCGCCCCTCTGATTACACCTGGCAAGGGGGCGGCGTCCCTCACCGTCAGGCGTCGTAGTCGAGAGCGATCACGTCCGTGAGCGGACGAGCCTGGCAGGTGAGCACGAAGCCTCGCTCCCGGTCGCTGGCGTCGAGGGCGTAGGTGTGGTCCATCGCCACCCGACCCTCGACCAGTCGGGCGCGGCAGGTGGCGCAGACCCCGCCCTTGCACGAGAAGGGGGCATCGTCCCGGACCGCCGCCAGCCCATCGACAAGGGCGAGGCCGCGGCGGGTGACGAAGGTCGTCTCCCGACCATTGAGGCGGGCCCTAACGGTCACCTCGCCCGGCCGGGCGAGCTCTCTGGCCTCGGCAGCGGAGCGCACAGGTGGCTCGTCCTCGACGAAGAACAGCTCCTGCCTGACCCTCTCCCGAGGGATCCCGGACTCCGCGAGAACCCCTTGGGCAGCCCCCACCATCCCCACAGGGCCACAGAGGTACCAGGTGGATACGGTCTCTGGCCTTCGGAGCTCTTCCATCAGACCGATCAGCCTGGCCCGGTCGACCCTGCCGTTTCGGGTCGCCAGGGTCTGGGGTTCCCGGGAGAAGAGGTGGATGAGCTGCAGCCGCGCCGGCCACCGATCCTTGAGGTCGGCCAGTGCGTCGAGGAACATCGCCGAACCCACCGAGCGATTGGAGTACACCACCGTGAACTCAGCCTCCGGATCAGACCGCAGGGCGGTCGACACCAGGGAGAGCACCGGGGTGATCCCTGACCCAGCCGCGAGAGCGACCAACCGCCCGAGCGCTGGGCCCGGCGCCAGGGTGAAGGAGCCAGCCGGGGGCATCACGTCGACCCGGTCCCCCACCCGAAGGTGGTCGTGGATGTGGGTGGACACCTGGCCTCCGGCCAGCCGCCTCACTCCGACCCGAAGTGAACCGAAAGGGGCAGGACTGCAGATGGAGTAGGAGCGGCGCTGGTCCCCAGCCGCGAGTCCGAAGCGCACCGTGAGGTGCTGGCCGGCGCGGAACTGGAAGACCTCCCTGAGGTCGGCAGGAACCTCAAATGTGACCGCCACGGCATCGTCCGCCACCCGCTCCAGTTCGGAGACGGTCAGGCGGTGAAAGTTGCCCCGGGCCCCACCCCGCGGGACTTCCGCGGGAGCTATCACCGCAGGGCCTTGAAGTGTTCGAAGGGCTCGCCGCACTCCAGACAGCGCCAGAGCGACTTGCAGGCGGTGGAGCCGAAATGACTCAGCTCTCGGGTGTGCAGCGACCCGCAGTTTGGGCACTTGAGGGTGAGCGCGATCGCAGCTGCGGCCGGCGGTGGGGGAGGGGCTATGTCCATGGCCTCCAACTTGGCCCGGGCCCCGGGGCCGAGGCGGTCAGTGCTCCAGGCGGGCGACAGCTCGGTATCCACCTGGACCGCTGGGAACCCCGCGTCCATGAGGGTGCGCCGCACCTGGTCAGCCATGTGGCTGATGGCGGGGCAGCCCGAGTAGGTGGGGGTCAGCACCACCCGGACTGTGCCCGCGAGGCTCACCTCCACCCGACGGAGGATCCCGAGATCCCCGAGGGTGAGGAAGGGGAGCTCTGGATCCGGCACCTCGGCGGCTAGCCGCCGGGCCAGCTCCTCACCAGCTGGCATTGGGATGGGAGCGGTGCAGGTGCTGCATCTCCGCCAGGAGGTGACCGAGGTGCTCCGAATGGCGCCCCAGACGCCCCCCGGACTGCCACCCCGAGAACTCTGGGACCTCCAGTTGCGAAGCTGCCAGCAGAGCCGCGATCGACTGCCGCCATGGCCCCTCAAGCGAGGACAGCGGCGGCAGGGCACCCAGGTCTGCGGCCCGAACAAAGGGTGGGGTGGGCTCGAAGAGCTCCTGGGTGTAAGGCCAGAGCAGATCCAGCGCGCGGCGCATCCTACTGTGGCTCTCCTCGGTTCCCCCCCCCAGCCGCTGAACCCAGAGTCGGGAGTGCTCCAGGTGGTAGCGCGCCTCCATGACGCCCTTGGCGGCGATGGCGGCTAGCCGAGGCTCGTTCCCGGCGGCCACCCGGGCGTACAGGAGCTCCTGGAAGGTGGAGAAGAACAGCTGGCGGGTCATGGTCACGGCGAAGTCCCCGTTGGGTTGCTCGACCAGCAGGAGGTTGCGGAATCCCCGGTCGTCGCGCCAGTAGGCGAGCTGATCCTCATCCCGGCACCGACCCTCCGCCTCCCCGGCCAGCGTCAGCAGGGAGCGGGCCTGTCCCAGGAGGTCCAGGGCGAGGTTGGCGAGGGCCACCTCCTCCTCGAGCTCGGGCGCGCGGGTGGTCCACTCGGCCAGCCGATGGGACAGCACCAGGCAGTCGTCACCCAGGGCCAGGCCCACCTCGCTAAGGTCCAGGGCCGAAAGCACTGCTGTCTCCACGGTCAAAGCTGCAGGTCCTCAGGCACCTTGTAGAAGGTGGGGTGGCGGTAGGCCTTGTCGGCCGGCGGATCAAACAGCGGACCCTGGTCGTCGGGATCGGAGGCGTGCACCTCTGTGGATCGGACTACCCATATGGAGACAGCAGT
>JAJZGN010000172.1 GCA_021798435.1 bacterium
CTCTCCGACCTGGGAGAGGTCCAGGCGTGGATCTCCACCGTGGAGTCGCTGTTGGCGCGCGTGCTTCCCGACGACGACGGCCGGGTCGTGCACCTCAACCTCGCCTTCCGCGAGGGGGCCGTCTGGGTGGAGCGCTTCACCGCGGAGCAGAGCTGGTACCTGGACCTCAGCGAGCCCCGGGACCTCTCACCCATCTGCGAGATGGTGGCGGCGACGCTGAGGGCGACACCGGCACTGGCCGACCGGCTTCCCCTCTGACGGGCCGATAGCGGGCCCCGCGGGGGCACTCCGGCCCTTCCCGGCTGTCGCTGGGTGACGGCCCACGAACGGCTCGGTCACAGTCGGTTCAGCCCTGTCCCCCCGCGGCCCAGCCCCCGACCGGCTCCGGTATCCTGCGGGCGAGGTCGCCAGACGATCGGCAGCACTCTTGGAGCAGTCAGGCATGTCCACCCGGCGCCCTCGGATTCCGGCTCGGCCCGTCGGGGTCCTGGGGGCCGCAGCGATCCTGCTCCTCGCCCTCGGCGCGGCCTTCCCGGTCCGGGCGGCGCCCACCGTCCTTCTGGTGAGCGGCGCCACCGGGACCGATGCCGGAAGCTGCACCTCCGCCCCCTGCGCGACCCTCGGCTACGCCCTCACCCAGGCGGCGAGCGGGGACACCATCGAGATCGAGGGGTCCGTCAATGCCTCCGACTCCAACACCACAGGGGGCGCGGTGGTCCCCGCCTCGATCCGCTCGCTGAACATCGTGGGGGTCAGCGGCCCGATTCCTCCCCAGCTGATGGGCGGCCTCTTGGGTATGACCCTCGGGAGCACCTTATCGGTGCAGGCGGGGCAGACGGTGGTCATCTCCAACCTCGCGATCCTTGACGGGCTGGCCCAGTTCGGGGGCGGGATAAACAACCAGGGCAACCTGACCCTTGACCGAGTCGCGGTGGACTCCAACGTGGCGACCCCTTCGACCCTGCTCTGCACCACCTCCACCACCTCCTGCCAGGGGTTCGGGCAGGGCGGGGGGATCTACAACGACGGCACCCTGACCCTCTCGCGCAGCTCGGTGACCGAGAACGACGCGGCGGACTATCTCGTCACCGCCGCGGGTCCCGGGGGGCTGCAGCTGCTCCTGCAGGGCGGGGGGATCTACAACGCGGGCTCGCTCTTGGTGTACGAGTCCTCCCTCGCGCAGAACAGCGCCAGCGTGAACTCCTCCTACCCGGTGCCGCAGAGCGCGGCGGGGGGGGCGATCTTCAACCTCTCCTCCACCGCCGAGGTGATCGCCTCGACCATCTTCCAGAACAACGCTCCGGCGGGCTCCGGCATCTACCAGGGAGGGGCGATCGGCGTGCCCCAGCTCGGGCTGGGAGCCTCTCTCGTGGTGGGCAACTCGGGGAGCGGGGGGCCGGCTTCGGAGTGCGGCTGGGCCCCGGGAGCGGTGCCTCCCACCAGCCTCGGGTACAACGCGGCGGACAGCGGGGCCGGGAGCGGCTGCGGGCTCACCCAGCCCACCGACGGGTTGGCCTCCTCCAGCGGGATTGACGACTACCTCGCCTCCGGGGCCTATGGGTTGCTGACCGGGCAGCCCGAGGACTACGTGATCCCCTTCGGGACCAGCCTGGGCGGTCTCTTGGTGTGCCCGGCGCTGGATCAGATCCTGCAGCCCCGGCCCCTCCCCGGTGAGGCGAGCTGCTCCCCTGGGGCGGTCGAGCCGAGCTCCGGATTCGCCCAGCCCACCTCCCCCAGCCCCCCCACCATCACCTCGGGCGCAGGGACCACCTTCATCCTGGGGGTGGCGCAATCGTTCCAGGTGACCTCCGGCGGGTCGCCCGCGCCCGCCATCTTCGAGACCGGGGCCCTCCCCGCCGGGGTCACGGTCTCGCCGCACGGCCTCATCTCCGGCACGCCAGCCATGGGCGCCGCGGGGACCTACCCGATCACCCTCTCGGCGCAGAACACCGTGGCCCCCACCGCCACCCAGCAGTTCGCGCTGGTGGTGGGCCGGGATCCCACGGGGCTCACCCTCGGCGCCTCCCCCAACCCCGCGGACGCCGGACACCAGCTGACCTTCACGGCCACGGTGACGGGCGCCGTCCAGGGGGTGGAGCCCACCGGCCAGGTCACGATCTCGGCCCCGCACCAGGTTGTCTGCACCATCGTCCTGAGCTCCGGATCGGGGAGCTGCTCGGGAACCCTGACGCCGGCCCCGGCCACCGGCACGGTGATCGCCTCCGCCACCTACCCCGGGGACCAGTCCTACCAACCCGCCATCTCCTCGGCGACGGTGCAGTACGTCGGCCTGCCCGCCGTCGCTTCGGCCTCGACCCTGCCGCCGGCGACCTACGGGACCCCCTACCAGCTGACCCTGCTGGCGACCGGCGGATCCCCTCCCTACCAGTGGAGGCTGGGGGCTGGGGCGCCCCCGGGGCTCACCCTCTCCGGCGCCCAGCTGGCCGGCACTCCCACCACCCCGGGCACCTTCAAATTCCAGATCACCGCCAGGGACGCCCAGGGGGAGCTCTCCACTCAGAATGAGACCCTCACCGTCAACCGGCAGACCACGAGCGCCACGCTGCTCGTCACCCCCTCCGGCTCCGTGGCCGGTCGGCCGGTCACCCTCTCCTCGGTGGTGGCGGTGACGGGGGGTGCCACTGAGGCCCCGGGAAGTGTCATCTTCTCCGTCGGGAGTGCCAGCCTCTGTTCGGCCACGGTGATCGGGGGCAGCGCGAGCTGCAGCACGACCCGGCTGCCCGTGGGCGGCGGCACCGCCACCGCGACCTACTCGGGCTCGGCCGACTACGCAACCTCCACGGCGGAGGCCGCCTACCTGGTGGTGGCGCCGCTCGGGATCACGACCACCACCCTGCCCGCGGGAGTGCTCGGGCAGGCCTACAGCTTCCGCCTCACCGCTGCCGGGGGGACGGCTCCGCTGAGCTGGAAGGTTGCCGGGGGCTCTCTCCCCCCTGGTCTCAGCCTCAGCCCCTCCGGACTCATCTCCGGGATCCCCAGCCAGGCCGGGGAGCAGCCGGTGACGGTCGCTGTCAGTGACGCCAGCCCCGAGGTGCCCCAGCAGGTCGCGACAGAGTTCCAGGTCTCGGTCCTGAGCGCGACCTCCACGCCCGGGTCGACTCCCGCCGGCACCGGAGGGGGGCCCGGTGCCTATAACGGGACTGCAGGGGACGGCGGCTATCAGACGCCCTCCCCCGGGGCGGGGGGAGGCGGTCCCGGCTCCGGCAGCGCAGCCGCGTCCGCGGGACCTTCATCGGCCGGTGCCGCCGCCCTCAGCTGGTGGGATGCGGTGGGGGTGGTGGTCCTGGCGCTCCTGGCGGCGCTGGGCGTTCTGGGCTGGCGCCGGCGCCGGGCCCGCTGACCTCCTCAGAGCCTTCCTTGTCGGGGTCCTCGGGGCCGGCTGCCACCCGCTCAGCGGATCCCGGGGCGGGAGCCCCCAGGACCGCGTCGATGAGCCGAGAGACCGCGGGGAGGGCCGCGGCGCAACTCACCGTGGCCCCCGCCAGGGCATCGAAGGTCTCGAAGCTGGTGAGGGCCATGAGGACTCTGGCCGCGTCCTGGGGGTCGGCCGCCCCCGGCGCCCGGGCCTGATCGCGCAGCCGGCCGAGCAGGACTGTCAGCCCCTGTCGCCGCCGGTCATCGCGAGCCGTTATCACCGCTCTCACATCGGGGTCCAGATGGGCAAGGGCCCGCAGCCGCCGCATCGCCGCCCGGTCGGAATCCCAGAAGCGTCCGAAGATGGCCACGAAGCTGTGCAGAGCCTCGAGGGGGTCGGCCAGGGAGAAGCTCTCGGCCAGGGTGTCCATCCGGGCGGAGGCTGCCAGGTCGTCGCAGACCGCCTCCAGAAGGCCGCTCTTGGAGCCGAACTGGTAGTAGACGGTGGCCCGGGAGACGTCGGCGGCTCGGGCCACCGCCTCCACGGTGAAGGAGCCGAAGCTCTCCGTGGTCCCCAGCAGCGCCCGGGCGGCGGCCAGCACCCGGCGCCGACCCAGGTCGACCTCCGCCTGGCGGCGGCCCAGCTGATACGGTCGCGGGCTCATTTAGGGCTTGACGGCTCCTGCTGCTGCGGTTATAGTCACACACATTGTCTGACTAAATAGCCATGTCCGGAGTGCGGAAGGCACCCCGGCACCGGCGCACCAGGAGTATCGACCATGAACCCAGAGCTTGCGGGCGCCCTCTCTCCTCTCAAGGCCGACGAGAACCTGCCCTCTGGAGAGGGCTCGATCCCGGGCCCCCACTTCGGGGCGATGCCGGAGGCGGAGGGGTGAGCGGCCCGGGTGCCGCAGGCCCTGCTCACCCGGCCCTCGTCCTGGAGGGCCGGGCGGCGGTCGTGACCGGAGGTTCTGGCGCCATCGGCACCGCCACCGCGGTGGCCCTGGCCGAGCACGGGGCGGCGGTGGCGATCATCGGTCGCAAGCAGGAGCCGCTTTAGGAGGCGGCCGCCAG
>JAJZGN010000173.1 GCA_021798435.1 bacterium
CCAAGAACCTTCCGCGGTCGGCCCGAAACACCACCTCGCAGTTGGGCGCCAGGCCGGTGACCCCGAGGTGGTCGACCACCGTCTGCCCGCTGGTGAGGTCGCCCCTGGTCTCCACGGCCACCGCGAGCCGCCGGCTCTCAGTGATGAGGGTGGGCTCGAGGGCGACCGCCATGGCCAGGGGGTCGGGGATGCAGATCCCCTCGGTGCGTCCCTCGGCCATGGCCCGCTGGCGCGACACCTGCTGAATACCGACGCAGAACTGCGCGAGCGGGGTACCCAGCTCCCGGAGGGACTCCAGTTCCTCCTCGCTGAAGGTGGCATCCGCCTGACATGCGTCCCAGCCCACCATGGTGATGTCAAGGCCACTTCGAAGAGCAATCGCCGCCGCTTCCGGGTCCACCCAGATATTGAACTCGGCCACCGGGGTGACGTTGCCGGGGCCCTGGCCGGTTCCTCCCATCATCACGCAGCGCCGGACGCTGGGGGCGAAATCCGGATCGGCGAGGCAGGCGAGGGCCACGTTGGTGAGCGGCGCCAGGGTGACCAGCACCAGCTCGCCCCGGTGTTCCCGGGCCGCCCGCAAGAGCGCCCCCACGGCAGGCTCTGGGGAGGGAATCCGGCCCCGCAGCGGCAGACCGATGTCGCCCAGCCCGTCTCCTCCATGGATCTCCGCCGCCGTGGTCAGCTCGCGGAGAAGCGGGCGGGGCGCGCCGGGATGGACGGGAACGTGGGCCCCGGAGATCTCGACCGTGTAGAGAGCGTTCTGGACCACGTTGGGGAGGGAGGTGTTGCCGGCCACAGCCGTCACCGCCACCACCTCCACCCGCGGGTCGCGCAGGGCCAGGATCAGCGCCACGGCGTCGTCCGTCCCCACGTCGGTGTCAACCACCATGGGAATCCGCGGACTCACCGTACCCGACCTCCGCGACGCCGGGGCCCCCAGGGGGCCCCGGCTGCACGCCTTCGATTCACGCGCCGGCCTCGCCCGAGGCAACCTCGATGCTGGCTCCGGCCCCGGTCTCGACGCCCCCGATGAACCACGCCACAGCTCCCAGCAGCCCGATGGCCCACACCACTGCGGAAAAGATGGTGAAACCGGTGAGGCTGTAGCTCTGGGTCAGGTAGATGGTGACGATGTAGAGGCCGATGCTCACGAAGCGGACCACCGCGGTGTAGGTTCCCCGCACCTTGGTGGGCCACACCTCGCCCTTCAGCGTGTCCTCGGTGAGATAGCTGACATTCACGAAGAGGTTGAGCACGACGAGGAGCAGGAAGAAGAGAGCCGCGGAGGCGGCCCAGGCGCCGGTGGTCACCGATAGCACCAGGGTGACCACGAAGGAGCCACCGTATCCCAGGACGAGGAGCATCTTGCGGCTGAGGCGGTCGGCCCAGAAGGCGAAGAACCCCGAGATGAACCCGGTGAGGGTGGCGGTGAGAAGGATGGCCGCCGAGAGCTTGGGGAAATGGGCCGGACCGAGCACGTAGGTCATGAGCCCGAAGCCAGCGGTGCCCGCGAAGGCCGTGGCCGTGGTGGCGAAGAGCCGGAGCCACATGGGGACCCGGCGGGCCGCTCCCGAGGCGTTGGCGGCGGCGGTGGCGGCCGCCGCCGCCTCCTCACGGGCGCGGTACTGCTCGGCTCCGTAGAAGCGGTCGATCTGCTCGCGGGCACGCTCCTCCTGCCCGCGGCTGCGCAGCCAGCGGATGGACTCCGGGGTCTTGGTCCGGGCAAAGAAGAGGATGGCCAGTACCACGAGGAAGGTGATGGCGATCATGCCGCGCTGGAAGGCAACCCCCTTGTAGGCGCTGAGGAGGGAGACCACGGCCAGCAGCAGGCCGCCCAGGTTGATGCCGTTGATCTCCAGCATCATGGTCTTGCCCCGGTGGCGGTGGGGCATCACCTCATGGGAGGCGGTCATGATGGTGTTCATCTCGCCGCCGGCGGCGAAGAGCATGATCGCCAGGAAGGCCAGGATCATCCAGTAGGTGACGCTGAACGCCAGCCCGATGGCGCCGATGCCGTAGAGCGCCATGGTCAGGTAGAAGGTCGTGCGCCGGCCCACCCGGTCGGAGAGGGGGCCGGCCACGGCGATCCCGATGATCAGCCAAAGGGGCGACCAGGAGAGCAGCAGGGAGCGCAGGCTGACCGGCATCGCCACCCAGCCGGTGGCGATGGTGGCCATCCCGAAGATGTAGGCCTCCAGCACCATCCCCAGTACGAAGGAGGTGAAGTTCCAACTGTCCGTCGGGCCCCACCGCTCCCCGGTCTGGGCGGTGGACCCCCCGCGCGCGCCCGCAAACGTGGCCATCTCAGAAATCCTCCCTGCTCCGAACTTCTTCTCCGCCCCTGGGGGCGATGCCAGATGATGCCAGGGGAGCCGCCTTTTCGGCTACCGGTCGAGGTGGGGCAGCGGTGCTCTCGCGCACCACCAGCTCCACGGCCAGACGCTCCGGCGCCGGCGCCTCCTCCCCGCGCAGGAGGCCGACCAAGAGGTCGACCGCCACCCGTGCGAGCGCCTCCAGCGGTTGCCGGATGGTGGTCAGCGCCGGGACCGCGTACCTGCCCAGTTCGATGTCGTCAAAGCCCACCACGGAGATCTGGGCAGGGACCCCAAGGCCGGCCGAGCGGAGCGCCGAAATCGCCCCCAGGGCCATGAGGTCGTTGGCACAGAAGAGGGCCGTGAAGGGGCGTCCCGAGTGGATGAGTTCCTGGGCGGCCCGGTGCCCCGAGCTCTCGGTGAAGTCACCGCGCGCCGGGGTGCCGGGGTCGATCCCCGCCTGGCGCATCCGATCCCGGTAGCCCTCCCAGCGCTCGGTGCTGACCGTGAGCTGAGCGGGGCCGGAGATGTGGGCGATCGCCCGATGGCCGCGTTGCAGCAGGTGATCCGTGGCCATCCAGCCCCCGGCCCGGTGATCGGCCTGGACGGAAACGGCGCTGCCCCCTGCGGCCGCCCGGTCGAGGGCCACGATCTTCATCCCCGACCCGACTCGACGGCGGATCTCATCGGCCGTGATGGCCAGGCCCATGGCGACGACCCCCTGGATCTGGCGGCTGGCGAGCATCTCCAGGTACTCCGCCTCGGCCTCCGGGACGCCCTCCGTGTTGCACAGTAGAACCGTCATCCCGTGATGGCGGGCCCGCAGCTGGACCGCCTTGACCAGGGCCGGAAAGAAGGGATTGGCAATGTCCGGCAGCATGAGGGCGATGGAGTCGCTCCCCCTGAGGGCCAGGCTCCGAGCCACCGCGTTGGGCCGGTAGCGAAGTCGAGCAGCGCTCTCCCGAACCCGGGCCACCGTACCGGGGCTGAGGTCCCCGATGCCCCTCAGCGCCCTGGACACCGTGGAGGGGGAGAGCCCGGTCGCCCTGGCCAGGTCGTATATGGTCGCCGTGCCCCCGGGCAAGCCTCCCCTCCCAGCGGTCCCAATCTGTTCCCGCAACCGGTTGCCGGGGATGCTAGGGAGCAGGACTCCGGCTGTCAAGGGGGGCATGGGGGGCTTGTTGGAGTTCAGCGATTCTGACCGCCCTTAAGAGTTCAGCGACTCTGTCCGGTCATGAAGGACAGGATCACGTTGAGCGCGCCGCCGGCCTGCAGCCCCCGGCGCTGGAGGCGGCCGTGGAACTTTTCCACCTCCACCACCTCAGAGGGAAACTAGCCCGCACCCGCGAATTCGTGTAAGGGATGGCGCAGCCGGTCATGGTCCAGTCTCGGGGCGGCGAGCGCGCGGCGCCCGGGCCGGCTCAGAGTGGCAGGCCCGCCTCGAGCAGTGCCAGTGCCTGGTCTATCTGCTGCATTCGTTGGTCGCTCAGCGCCAGCGCCACGATCTCGCGGGCGCCCTCCTGGCCCTCGTCGGCGACCGGCAGGTACGCCCCCATCAGCGCCCCCAGCAGGGCTCCGGTGAAGGTGCGCACCGGAAGGGCCTCGGGGAGGCTCTCCACCCGCTCCGCCACCGCCTCGGCAAACAGCCGGAAGGCGCGGAGCACCTCGTCGATGAAACGCGCCCTGATCTCGGGAACCGAGAACTGGAGGATTGCTCGCTCCTGCTCCAGGGCCAGGTCGTCGGGGCTGAGCTCGCCGAGGACGGCGGCCAGCTGGTGGATCGCGGCGCGGGCGGCCTGGACCGGGGTGAGGTCCCGGGGTTGGGCCCGAAAGGCGTCCAGCATGAGCCGGTCGTAGTCGTCCCGGATGACTACGTCCTCCTTGGTCGGGAAGTAGCGGAAGAAGGTGCTGGGAGACACCTCGGCGGCGGCGGCGATCTGCTCCACGGTGGTGCCCTCGTATCCCTGGTCCAGGAATAGCCGGATCGCCTGCCGCTGGATGGCGATCCTGGTCCTGGCCTTCTTGCGCTCCCGCAGACCGGGGGGGAGCTGCGGGTACGGCTCGGCGGAAGTCATGGCGATGATGCTAACGCTCCTTCGAGCGCTCACCCGGGCACGGAACCCTCAGCAGCA
>JAJZGN010000174.1 GCA_021798435.1 bacterium
GTAGTAGGTGAGTTGCTCCTTGTAGGCGGCGTTGGCCTGGGACTGGGTGACGTAGTGGTTGGCCACCATCGCCTCCAGGACCACCTGCTGGCGAAGCTTGGCGTAGTTGGGGCCCTTGACCCCGACATAGGCAAGGGGGTCGAAGGCGGAGGGGGCGTCGGGGATCCCGGCCAGCATGCTGGCCTGGGCCAGGTCCAGCTTGCTGGCCGGGATGTGGAAGTACAGCTCGGCGGCGGTGCCGATGCCGATAGCCTGGTTGCCGTAATCGATCCGGTTGAGGTACATCTGCAGGATCTGATCGGGCGTGAAGGTTTTGGAGATCTCGAAGCCCAGGAGCAGCTCCCGGATCTTGCGGGTGATGGTCTGGGCCGGGGTGAGGAAGGAGATCTTGGCCAGCTGCTCGGTGATGGTGCTGGCCCCCTGCAGGGAGCCGTGGTGGACGATGTCGTGCAGCCCGGCGGAGATGATCCGCGGGAGGTCCACCGAGCCGGCGTCCTGGAAGAAGTGGCGGTCCTCGACTGCCACGGTGGCCTTGATCACCCAGGGGTTGACCTGGGAAATGCCGACGTGGATGTGCTGCTCCCCGGGCTCGTGGAGAACGGTGAGGAGGGTCCCGTCGCTGGCCAGCAGGTAGCTGTTCTGCGGCGGTCCCAGGTTGGGGAGGTCGGTGACTGACGGAAGTCCGACCTGGAAGGCGGCGAGGACGATGAATCCGGTCCCCAGGCCGGCACATCCGGCCAGCACCAGGACCACCAGGGCCAGGGCGCTGCGGCGCAGGAAGCCATGCCGACGCCAGAAGCCGGCCTCCCGCCCTCCCCGCCCCCCACGTCGGCGGCCCGAAGTGGAGCGGCGGCGCTTGCCGGCCGGGAGCTCTATCTCCTGCATAGGTGGGGCCGGGTCCTTGAGGCTGCCATCCGTTCGGCGATTATGCCAGCCTCCGCCGAGTGGCCCCCGGATTGAGGGTGCGGCCGGGGCCGGTCACAGACCGGTGGCGATCGCCTCACGGCTCTGCAAACTGCTGGTGTCAAGGGATGAATCTGGCGGCTTCGGTGGGAGACTGGCGCCAGTCAACCGGGGTGACGCGCCACCTCCACCAGGAGTTCGAAGCACAGAGTATGTCTGCAGCCACCGTCAGCTCTCCGCCCAGTTCTCGTAGCCAGATCGGCTTCCCCCCGGTTCCCCAGAGCCCGAAGGAAGCCGGCCTGCCGTTCAACTTCATATGCGACCTGGTCTTGAAGGTCCTCTACTTCAACGGCGGGATGCTGGGTCGGGACCTGGCGCGGCATGTGTGCCTGCCCTGGACCATGGTCTCGGACGCCCTGAAGTTCCTCTCGGATGAGGGCTACTGCGGCACCACCGGTATCCGGGGCACCGTGGATGGAGATGCCGGGTTCGCCGAGGGGTTGCAGTACGCCATCAGCCGCACCGGCCGGGAGCGTGCTCGCGAGCTGATCGAGGTCAGCCAGTACGCCGGGCCCGCTCCCGTTCCGCTCGAGGTGTACGTGGCCGTGGCGCGCTACCAGGGCCACACCGGGCCAATGGTGACCCACCAGCTCCTGCGCGCCGCCCTGGACAAGCTGGTGCTTCCTCCGAGCGTCCTCAACCGCCTGGGCCCGGCGCTCAGCTCGCGCCAGTCGATCTTCCTGTACGGCCCGCCGGGCAATGGCAAGAGCACCATCGCCCAGGCCTGCGCCTCGCTGCTGGGCGATCCCCTGTTCGTGCCCCACGCCATCTACGTGAAGGGGGAGGTGATCCGGATCTTCGACCCGGTCCATCACAAGCCGGTCCCCGCCGAGCTCCCGCCCCATGACACGAGGTGGGCCTTCTGCACCCGCCCGGTGGTGAGCGCCGGTGGCGAGCTCACGGGGCGGGAGCTGGAGCTGAGCTTTGATCCCCGGATGGGCTTCTACGAGGCTTCGCTGCAGCTGAAGGCCAACGGGGGCCTGTTCGTGGTGGACGACTTCGGACGGCAGCAGCTTTCGCCGCAGGACCTTCTCAACCGGCTCATCGTGCCCTTGGAGGCGGGGTACGACTACCTGAACATCTCCCGGGCCGGGACCACCGTCCAGGTGCCGTTCACCGAGATCCTCATCCTCTCCACCAACCTCAAGCCGAAGGACCTGGTGGATGAGGCCTTCCTGCGCCGGATCCGCTACAAGGTGGAGGTCCCCAACCCCTCGGTGATCGAGTACGGACGGATCTTCCGCCGGGCCTGCGAGGGCCTGGGTCTCACCTACGACCCGGAGGCGGTGAGCTACCTCGTGGAGGAGCACTACCGCAAGTCGGGGAGGCCCCTGCACGGATGCGAGCCCCGGGACATCCTCGATCACCTGATCCACGCGGCCGCCTATTTCGGCGTCGAGCCCCGGCTCACCCCGGAGCTGCTGGACCACGCCGTCTCCGCCTACTTCGCCAACCTGGACGGAGAGTAGTCACCGAGCTTCGGAAAATGTCAACGTCCTTGAGACAGACGCCGTCGGGGAAGTCTGTGGTTAGGTGACCTCCTGTGCAGGGCGGTTGATCCAAGCGGTCTGGGGGAGCCAGGGTGGCGGTGGCTCAGGGGGCTTGCGGACAATGCGCTCGGTGTGCCGGCCCCGGTTGGGCTTCGTCGTAACCGTGCTGCCGGTATCCAGGATTGGTCTCTGGGCGCGGGGCGGGGGGGGTGCTATTGTCCTCCCGCAGCACGACCGATCGGTCGAATCAGCCGAGGAGGTACAGCCATGACCTGGGAGCTGGAGGGCAGCTACTTCGAGAACTGTAACTGCAGATGGGTCTGCCCCTGCACGGTCAGCAGCCTGACCATGCCGGCGACGCAGGACCGCTGCCAGGTGGTCCTCATCTACCACGTCGATCGGGGTCAGGTCGAGGGTGTCGACGTCGCCGGACTCTCGATCGCCGTCGTCGCCGACACTCCTGCGCAGATGACCGATGGCAACTGGAACCTCGGCCTGATCGTGGACGATCGCTCGACCACCGAGCAGGCCGACGCGCTTACCGGCGTCTTCTCTGGCCAGAAGGGTGGGCCGATGTCGGCGCTGGCGCCTCTGGTCGGCACCGTGCTTGGGATCGAGCGCGCGGCCTTCGCGTACCGCTCCGGTGGCGGCCGGCACTCCGCTCAGATCGGGGACGGCATCGATGTCGCCGTGGAGGACTTCGTCCCCGAAGGAGTCGGTCGGCCCACGCAGCTGGACGGCGTCTTCCACCCCTCGAACTCGACGCTGACCGTCGACAAGCCGGTCAGCTCACGCATCAGCGCGTTCGGTATGACGTTCCACAACGAGGATGGCTCGGCCTTTTCGTCCGCGTTCACCTGGAGTGCGTGAGCTGGGTGGGGTCCGCCTCGCCGCCCGCTCGCCGCGACGGGCCGCCGCAGTCACCCTGGCCGCTGCGGCGGCCTGGGTGGCCGTGTTGGCACTGGCGCATGGTTCTGGAATGTCCATGGGGTCGACCATGGGGCTGCCGCTGGTGGCCTTCCTCGGCGCTTGGGCCCTGATGATGGCCGCCATGATGCTGCCGACGATCGCCCCGGTGGCCTCGCTTTACGTCCGCGCCATGGGCGCTCGTCCGGGCGGGCGCCTGGTCTCGTTCGGGCTGGGGTACCTGTTGGTGTGGACGCTCGTCGGGTTCCCCGCCTTCGGTGTCGCGTTTATGCTGGACGCCCTCGTCAGGGCGGCGCCGGCGGCCGAGCGCTGGGGGGTGATCGCCATCCTGGTCGCGCTCGCCGCCTACCAGCTCACGCCCCTGAAGCAACTCTGCCTCCGGCACTGCCGGTCGCCGCTCTCGCAGCTCCTTCGCTACGCCAGCTACCGGGGTGGACTCCGGGACCTGCGGGTGGGCATGCACCATGGCCTCTACTGTGCCGGCTGCTGCTGGCCGCTAATGCTGCTGCTGGTCGCGGTGGGCACCATGAACCTTGGCGTCATGCTGGCGCTGACGGTGGTGGTGCTGGGCGAACGGCTCCTGCCTCGCGGCGACGTGATTGCCTACGGGGTGGCGCTGGCTGCCGTCGGTGCCGCCATGCTCTTCGTCGTGTCGCCTGTGGCGTTCGAGCGAGTCGTCGGCGCGTAGACCCCCGCCCCACCACCCCGTGCGGGGGCCGGATCACTTTCCCGCCGGGGGAGGCACGGGGCCGCACGGGACGGTGCGTCCGATGTCCAGGCGCGGGCCGCGGAGGCGGCTCAGGTATGGTGCCAGATCGGTACCACGAGCTCGTACGCAACCCTCTTCAAGCCCTCGCCTGGGCTAGCCGGCGCCAGAATGCGAGCAAGCGTCCCACTCAATCTCCCACCCATCATGTCGAGGGTCCGAGTAAGACGCATGGAGTGGAGCGAAGGGGACTTGAACCCCTGACCTCTGCCGTGCGAAAGCAGCGCTCTGCCAGCTGAGCTATCGCCCCCGGGGGCAGTATAGACCCGCCCCGATCCCGCCAGCGATGC
>JAJZGN010000175.1 GCA_021798435.1 bacterium
CAGCACCCCGGCGATGTGCTCCAGCGAGCCGTTGGGATTGTGCTGGTCGGCCAGCTCCCCGGAGGGCCCGGAGTAGCGCAGCGCCACCTGGCCTCCGGCCTCGAGTTCCTGGAGCTGCTCGGGCGGCGCGTAGTAGCGTCCCTCGCCGTGAGAGATGGGCATCCGCAGCACCCTTCCTACCTCCAACCCGGACAGGAAGGGGCCGCGGCTCACCTCCACCCGGAGGTGGGTGGACTGGCAGCGGAATTGCAGGCAGCTGTTGCGCAGGAGAGCCCCGGGCAGGAGCTGGGCCTCGCAGAGAATCTGGAAGCCGTTGCAGATCCCGAGCACCGGCCCCCCGGCCAGGGCGTGTTCACGGACCGCCGCCATCAGGGGGGCGAAGCGGGCGATCGCTCCCGCCCGGAGGTAGTCGCCGTGGGCGAAGCCCCCCGGGAGGATCACCAGGTCCGCCCCCTTCAGCTCGCGCTCGGCGTGCCAGAGCATCAGGGGTTCGCCCCCGGACAGCTCCACCCAGTGGGCGCAGTCCCGTTCCGACCAGGTCCCGGGAAAGACGGCGATCCCGCAGCGCCAGGTCACCTCAGGAGCCGGCCTCGGCCACCTGGAAGTGGAAGTCCTCGATCACCCCGTTGCAGAGCAGCCGGCGGCACATCTCCTCGACCCGGGAGGCCGCGCTCTGGCGGTCCCTGGCGGTAAGGGTCAGCTGGAGGTGCTTGCCCACCCGGCTCTGCAGCACCTCGGAGTAGCCGAGGGCGTGCAGCCCCTGGGTCACCGCCAGCCCCTGGGGGTCGTTGACCACCGGCTTCAGGGTCACGACGACCTCGGCTAGGAACTGCTGCTGAGGGTCCGTTTCAGTACCTCCTCATAGCGGCGGCTGGTCTCGGAGACCAGCTCCGGGGGCAGCCCGGGAGCCGGCGGCTGCCGGTTCCAGCCGCTCGCCAGGAGCCAGTCGCGCACCGGCTGCTTGTCGAAGCCGGGGCTGGCGCCGGCCGATCCCGCCTCCCAGAGCCGGGAGGAGTCCGGGGTCAGAAGCTCGTCGATGAGGGTCAGCACCCCGTCGATCCATCCGAACTCGAACTTGGTGTCCACCAGGACGAACCCGGCCCGGAGGTAGCCGGCGGCCCCTTCCCGGTACAGCTGAAGGCTGGTCGCCTCCAGCTGGCCGGCCGTCTCCGCCCCCACCAGCTCCCGAAGCTGTGCCCGGGAGATGTTCTGGTCGTGGCCGGTGTCGCTCTTGGTGGCCGGGGTGAAGCGCGGCGGGTCCAGCTCCGCCCCGAAGGTCAGCCGCGGGGGAAGGGGCTCGCCGGCCAGCGTCCCCTGCGCCTGGTACTCCTCCCATCCGGACCCCGCCAGCCGCCCCCGGACCACGCACTCGACGTCGATGCGCTCGGCGCGGCGCACCAGCATCGACCGTCCGGCGACCCGCTCCCAGAGCGGCGGGGGCAGGAGCCCGGGAGCGTCCGCCAGCAGGTGATTGGGGACCAGCTCCGAAGTCCTCTGGAACCAGTGGCGGGTCAGGGTGGTGAGGAGCCGCCCCTTCCCGGGGATGAGGTCGGGAAGCACGCAGTCGAAGGCGGAGATCCGGTCGGTGGCCACCATGAGGAGGCGGCCGTCCACCTCGAAGGTGTCTCTCACCTTCCCCCGGCGAAAGAGCGGCAGCCCCTCCAGCTCCACTTGGCCGATGGCCTCCTCGGTCACCGGGAGGGCGCTGCCTGCCGGTCCTCTCGACCCGCCAGCGCGTCCACGGCGGCGGCCGCCTCCTCCAGGTCGGCGTCGATGTCCAGGGCCTCATCCAGCTCCCCCGGTGCGAGGGCCCCCATTAGCTCGGGGTTCGCCAGGCAGCTGGCCCGGAAGTCGCCTCCCGGATGGTCGGCACTCGCCGCCAGCTGCTGGACCAGCCGGTAGGCGCGGTCCCGCTCCATCCCTGCGGCGACCAGACGCAGCAGCACCCGCTGGCTGCGTGCCACCCCGCCGCGCCGCGACAGGTTTCGCGCCATGGCCGCCTCGTCCACCTCCATCGCCTCCACCACCCGGCGGAGGGTGCGCAGCATGTGGGAGAGAGCCATGGTGGCGTCGGGCAGCGCCACCCGCTCCACCGAGGAGTGGGAGATGTCTCGCTCGTGCCAGAGGCTGACATCCTCCAGACCCGCCAGCGCCAGCCCCCGGAGGAGGCGGCTCAAACCGCAGACCTGCTCCAGGCTGATGGGATTGCGCTTGTGGGGCATCGCCGAGGAGCCCTTCTGCCGCTCCGCGAAGGGCTCCCTGACCTCCCCCACCTCGGTGCGCTGCAGGTGGCGGAGGGTGGTCGCCAGCCGCTCGCAGCACGCCCCGGCCAGTGCCACAGAGCAGAGGAAGGCGGCGTGGCGGTCCCGGGCCACCACCTGGGTGGTGATGGCCGCCGGCTCCAGCCCGAGGCGGGAGAGGGCATCCCGCTCGACCTCCCGGGGGACGGTGCCGTGGGTGCCCACTGTGCCGGAGATCTTGCCCACCACCACCTCGGCCAGCGCGCGGCGGAGACGCTGCCCGGCCCTCTCCAGCTCGTCCAGGTGGTTGGCCAGGACGAACCCGAAGGTGACCGGCTCGGCGTGCATCCCGTGGGTCCTCCCGATCATCGGGGTGCGTCGGTGCCGCCGGGCGGCTCCCCGAAGTGACTGGAGGAGCTGCTCCAGATCCTGGAGGACGATCGAGCCGGCCTCCCGCAGCTGGAGGGCAAGGGCGGAGTCCACCACGTCCTGGCTGGTGAGGCCGAAGTGCAGGCGGCGGCCCAGCGGGCCCACCTGCTCCTGGACCGCCGACACGAAGGCGGCCAGGTCGTGCCCCTGCTCCTCCTCCAGCTCACGCACCCGGGAGAGGTCGGGCGGCGGAGCCGCCTCGATGGCCGCCAGCTCCTCTTCGGGGAGCTGGCCCCCAGCGGCCAGCGCCTGGGCGACGGCCACCTCCACCTGCAGCCACAGCCGGATGCGGTTCTCGTCCGACCAGACCGCCCTCAGCTCCGGGGGAGCGTAGCGGTCGATCAAGCCGTGGGGCGGGGCGGCGAAACCGGCGACAACTCCAGGCAGTATAACGAGGTGGCGGATGTAGAGCCCCCCGGCGGGGGCCGGGTACCGAAGCTGCGGGAGAGGATCCAAGTGCCGGGCGTAACCAGCCTCAGAAGGGCCGCGTTCAGGAATACGGCCGAAGGTCTCTGGCCTTGACCTCGGGCCTCGAGGAAGAGGAGCGGCTGGTGGCCAGAGCCAAGGAGGACCCGGAGTGCTTCGGTGCGCTGTACGACCGCTACTTTCCGCAGATCTACCGCTACGTCGCCTCCCGGGTGCGGAGCCGGGAGGTCGCCGAGGACATCACCAGCGAGGTCTTCTTCAAAGCCCTCCGGGGGCTGCCCCGGTACCGCAGCACCGGCCACCCCTTCTCCTCCTGGCTCTACCAGATCGCGGTCAACGCCATCACCGACCACTACCGCTCGCAGCGGCATCCCGAGGACAGTCTTGATGAGGTGCCGGACCCGGTCGACACAGCGCCCGCCGTCGACGATGAGGTGGCCCTTCGGCTCTCCGCCCAGGAGGTCTGGACCGAGATCGAGGAGCTACCGGAGCAGCAGCGGATAGCCATGACCCTGAAGTACGGGGAGGACCTCAAGCTGGCCGAGATCGGCCAGATCATGGGCAAGTCGGAGGGGGCGGTTAAGCTGCTGGTCTTCCGCGGCACCGCCACCCTGCGCCAGCGGCTGCTCGCCGGAAGGGCCACGGCCCAGAGCCCGGAGTGGGCCGATGGCTGATCGGTTCTGGCGGCGCCGGCGCGGGGTCGTCGATGAGCTGGCCGTGGTCTTCCCTGAGAGCGAGGACCCGGAAGGGCGGCTGCTGGCCACCGCACGCAAGCTGCGCCAGCTGCTGAACACCGTCGAGATCGGAGAGGCGGAGCCCAACTATCGTGCCCACCTCCGGGCCAGCCTGCTGGCGGAGCATCGGGCCCGGACCTCCGCGAGGGCCCCCCGGCGCCATCGCGTCGGCTCTCTCGTCGGGGTGGGGCTGGGCTTCGCGGGTCTCGCCATGCTCGGGGTGGTGCTGGTCTCGGTGCTGGTGCTCCCCCCCGGCCCCCGGCAGGTGGTGGTCCAGGCCTCGGTTCAGAACAACCCTCGGGTGGCGGTCAACCAGGCCATCGACCTCAGCTTCAACCAGCCGATGGTCGAGTCGAGCGTGGACCAGGGTCTCCGGATCGAGCCCGCCCTCACGGTCTCCACCGCCTGGAAGAGCGCCGCCCGGCTCTCCATCCGGCCCCGACACGAGCTGGTCCCCAACGTCGCCTACGTGGTGACCATAAGCCGGAAGGCAGCCCGCGCCCAGGACGGCGCCACCCCCCTCTCCAACATCGTCATCCCCTTCGGGACGGCCCCGCTCTCCGCCACTCCCGCGGGTTACCCGCCCTCAGAT
>JAJZGN010000176.1 GCA_021798435.1 bacterium
GCAGAAGACCCAGGTCTACGTGGGCAACCAGCTGTCCCGCCAGCGGGCCGAGGGCCTGGAATTCGCCGACATCCGCCCCTACGCGCCCGGCGATCAGGTGCGCCGCATCAACTGGCGGGTCACCGCCCGACGGCATCAGCCTTACGTCAACGTTCAGAACCCCGAGCGGAACGCCGACCTGATCGTCATGGTCGACTCGTTCGCCGACCTGAGGACGGGGACCGAAGGGACCATGGCTGCGACCGGTCGGGCAGCGGCGGCCCTCGCGGAGATTCATCTGCTGCGCCGACGCGACCGGGTGGGGTTGATCGCCTACGGCGGTGTGCTCCAGTGGCTGGCTCCGGGCATGGGGAGCAGTCACCTGTATCGGGTCCTCGACTCCCTCATCGAGTGTTCGGTCGTCGCGAGCTATCCCCGCCCCGCCTTGGACGTGCTGCCGCCTCGCATCCTTCCGCCCCAAGCACTCGTGGTGGCGGTCTCCCCGTTGACGGATCCGCGCATGGTTCGAGCCCTGTTGGACATCCGCGGCCGGGGATTCGACCTGGCGGTCGTCGAGGTGGACCCGGAGCGGTATGTGCAGCTGGCAGGAGGCCCCACCGCTGAAGTGGCCACCCGGGTGTGGCGACTCTGGCGCGGGGCCAGAAGGATGGAGCTGCTCCGGGCCGGAGTGCCGGTGGTGCGCTGGGAGCCAGGCACATCACTCGACGTAGCCGTCACCACCCTCAACCAGCTTCGGCGGGGCCGCTGGGCTGCATGAGAGCGCCCAAGCCGCTGGTGGTGGGCGGAGTGGCAACGGTCCTCGCCTGCGCCATCGGCTTTCAGCTAAGCCTGCTGGGATCTATTCTGCCCGTCGTCGCCTTGGCAACCCCGTTCGTCGTCGCCATCGGCATGGCGGCGGCGGTTTGGTTACAGCGGCCCGCTCTGGTCACCGCCTCCACCGGCCTGCTGCTGCTGAGTTATGGCTTGGACGTGACCGGCCAAGCTGGATCCGGACTCGCCATAAGCACGGTCGGGCTGGTGGCTGGGGGCGCCTTCCTCGCCTTGCAACTGGGCTGGTGGGCAGTGGAGCTGAGAACGCCGGCTCACGAGGACCGATCGGCGATGCTTCGCGAGGCGGCCCGGATCGGGGCGGCTGCGGTCGGGTTCGCGCTTGCGGCGGAGGGGGCCATCCTGCTGACCCGGATCCCGGTAGGCGCCGGGATCATAGCCGTCCTCGTCGGCGTGGCAAGTCTCGCAGCGATCGTCGTCGTGGCCGTCGTCCTCGGCGCGTCCCAAGCCCCTCCCGCAACAGCAATTGATCCATCGGTATGGCTGGAGCCAGTGCCTTCCCGATCGACGGGCCGGCAGCCCACGAGATGGTCGAAGATTCGGGGGCGAGCGCTCCGGGCCGCCAAGGGAGCGCCTCTCACCACATTTCGACATCGTTCCAGGCAGAGCACGGCGACGACTACCGGGCTGTCGTTGCTCCTGCTCGCTGCAGCGGCTTTGGTGGTGCTGACGGCCCTGAACCCGGTGACACAACCAAGCTCGACGGTCCGCGCGGCCGTGAGGTCGGCCGACCTCACGGCGACTGGGGAACTAGCGGTGCTCCTGGCCGGAGCGATTGTCCTCAATTGGCTGGTACGCTTGCTCTTGCAGCTGTCTCGTCCCGCGCTGCGGGGCGTTCTCACCACCCCTCGCCCTCCCGACGCACCGGACCTCCCAGCTGAGCTGGAGCTCATAGCTCACGCCTGCCGCAACGTGTCATCCCGGGCGCGGTTGACCGGCGACCTCCAGCGAATGCTCGTGTCCCTAGCCACCCAGGTCGGTGCCCAGGAGATCGCGAGCGAGTTTGAGCAGGGTGGCACACCAGCCACGACGCTCAATTACCCTGTCGCGGAGACACGGGACGACATGCGCCGCGGCTCCTTCGGGGCCGGCGCCCTACCCGGCTTTGGCGATGGCAAGGCAGAGACTTCGGTTGGCACCGCCCTGGCGGCCCTGGAGGCGTCCTGCAATGTCTGATGGGCGCCACCTCCGCCGCCCGCAGGCGCTCCTGGTCCCCGGCGTGGTCGGGGTGCTCGCGATGGTTGTGGTCCTCACCAGCCGCGGCGGGATGGTCTCTTATATCGCGGCCGGCACCAGGCACGTGATCATTCCTCTGGGTAAGCTCGGGGGCAAGCTCCCACCGCGCTGCTCCTCTGGTTTCTCGATCTGTAGCGAGGCGGGATCATCAGGATCGGTGTCGTGGCTTGCGCTCTGGCTCGGGCTCGCTCTTGGCCTGATCCTGATCGTGGCGAGCGTAGTCCTGTTCTTCATCACCCGGAACTCAAAGAGCCCGCCGAGCGACGAGCCCGAAATGTCTGAAGCGCTCCCGCTTGAGCCCAGATCTCCGCGCCGACCCAGCAACCCTCGGGAAGCTGTTCTGGCTGCTTTCGGGGACCTGGAGGCCAGCTTGGCGGCCGCGGGTGTTGGCAGGTTGCCAACGGAGGGTCCTGACAGTTACCTAAGGCGCGCCCTGCCGGCCCGGTGGCGAAGCAGCTCGGCCAAAGCGACCCTGGTGCGCTGGTACGCAGTCGCCCGATATTCAGAGCACCCGATCGACTCCCAGAGCGCGACGCAGGCGGTCGACGCCGCCACCGAGCTGGCCCGTGGCACCTTCGGCGATCGAGACCGGGACGCAGCTCCACCTACCGGACCGTAGCCCGCGTCCTGGCCGCGCTGACGGTGAAGCTGGCCTTGCCGTAGGGACGGCTCAGCCGGTACCAGGGCGGCCTGCAGAGCCCACGCCCTCCAGGGCCGCTCGGAGCGCCGTCCAGGCGCACCCCGAGCGGCCCTGGAGGGTTCGGGGCCGAGGGGACAAAACTCGGCGGACGGCCGGACCCGCACATGACATCGAGCCTGCCTGGCCCGGACAGGGGCGGTGAGACACCGCGGCCACCAAGGCAGGTACCCTCGACAGTGAGGGCCGGATGGCGCCGGTGCACCCACGAGTGCTTGTCACACTGTGGGTGCTAAATACATGGCTCCGAGATCAGGTGAGATCAGAGGACCGGCGTCTGAGCTCCTCACCAATGGTCACGGCCTTGGAGCCTGGTCACCGCCTCCCAGCAGGGCCTCCAAACGGTCGGCGGCGTCCCGCCCCAGGCTGGGGATCACGTGGCTGTAGGTGTTCAGAGTGAGGCTCACCTGGGAGTGACCCAGGATCTCCATCACCACCCTGGGGTTGATCCCCTCTGCCAGGAGCAGCGAGGCGCAGGCATGGCGGAGGTCATGGAACCTCTGGTGACGGAGGCCGGCGCTCCGCAGGTGGCGATGCAAGGAGTGGGTCACCATCGAACCGTCGAGCGGTACCCCGATCTGAGTCGAGAAGACGAGGCCCCACTCCGTCCAGACCGAACCGGCTCGATCCCGCTCCGCCCCCTGGAGGGCGCGCTGACGCTCCAAGGCGTGGAGGGCGAAGGACGGCAGTCTGATCGACCGCACCCCCCTCGCCGATTTGGGCTCGACCAGCCGGTAGGCGCCTTGGTAGCGCTCCAGGGCCCGCCTGACGTGCAGGGCCCGGCGAGGCAGGTCGACATCCTCCCAGCGCAGGCCCAGCAGCTCCCCTCTGCGCATGCCGGTGGCGAGGGCCAGCGCGAAGAGCGCCTCCAGGCGATCGCCTCGCACCTCGGCCAGGAGGGCCTTCACCTCATCCGGGTCCAGGGGGTGGATCTCGTAGCGGACCTGCTTGGGCGAGCGGACCAGTCCGGCGACATTCCTGCCCACCAGCCCCCAGCGGAGGGCCTGGTTGAGGGCGCGGTGGAGGATGCCCCGGAGGTAGTCGACTCGGCGGGGCGACAGCCCGGCCTCCAGCTTGCGGTTCAGCATCCCCTGGACCTCATCGGGGGTGAGACGGCTGAGCCGGATCCGGCCGAGGTCGGGGATGAGGTGGTGCCGCACCACTCCGGCATAGCTCTCGTAGGTGGAGGCCCGCACCGACGGACGGGCGGTGTTCTCCAACCAGCCTTCGAGGAAGTCGGCAACGGT
Organism: bacterium; assembly: GCA_021798435.1. Taxonomy (GTDB): domain Bacteria; phylum Chloroflexota; class Dormibacteria; order Aeolococcales; family Bog-877; genus JAJYXT01. The sequence goes on from JAJZGN010000176.1 coordinate 4,009, forward strand.
CTGCCGCTCGGGGGGCGGGGTGCGATGCTCCGAGAAAGCCGCCAGGGCGGTGGTGAGCTTGGCGGCTGCGTCCGCCCGGGTCCTGGCGTAGCGGTACAGCCTGCGCCCCGAGGGGGAGGTGGCCTGGGCCACCCACCTGCCGTCGGCCCGCTGGTAGACGCTTCCCTCTAGGTTTCCCCGTCGGCCGGCCGTCCGCCGACGATTGCCAGCGTGCGCCGAGGGCCGCCCGTAATTGCTGTCAAGACTGCTGTCAAGATTGCTGTCAACCGGTCCCGGAGCCCGCTTCGTCATGGCAATAGACGTCCGCTCTGAGATCGGACATGTGGTGCCGCCAGCAGGATTCGAACCTGCGACCCTGGGCTTAAAAGGCCCCTG
>JAJZGN010000177.1 GCA_021798435.1 bacterium
GCGGCGAACCGCCCTGCTGGTCCTGGTGCTGCTGGGCGCCTTCTACATCTGGCCCCCGGTGTTCGGCGCCCTGGGGCGGGCGCTGGACCCCTCCCTGTATGGCAACAACCTGACCGACGCGGTGGTGCTGGTCCTGCCCTCCCTGCTGGGAGGATGGCTCGGGCAGCTGCTGCTGGCGGTGGTGGCGGCCGGTGCCTTCGCGGCCTTCACCTCCACCCTGAGCGGGCTGCTGGTCTCCCTCGCCGGCGCCTTGGGCCATGATGTCTACGGGAGGTGGCTGCGGCCCGCCGCCAGCGCCCACCGGCGCCGGGTCGCCTTCCAGGTGGCGGCGGTGGGGGCGGGCGCCGTGGCCGCGGCGCTGGGTCTGATGGTGAGCGAGTTCGACATCAGCGTCCTGGTGGGCTGGGCGTTCGCGATCGCGGCCAGCTCCTTCTTCCCCCTTCTCGTGCTGGGCATCTGGTGGCCGCGGCTGACCACCCGGGCCGCCGCCCTGGGGGTGGCGCTGGGGGGCGGCACCGCCACCCTGGCCATCGTGACCACGATGGTGGCCACCCTCAGCCCGCAGGTGGAGGACTTCCTGGCCCGCTCCTCGGGGCTGGCCGTGATCCTGGCCCAACCGGCGATCGTCACAGTGCCGCTGGCCTTCGCCACCATGATCCTGGGCTCCCTCCTGCGCCCCGGCCCCCCGTCCGGAGTGGCCGCCAAGCTGGTCCAGCTCCACGCCCCCGAGCTCCTCGGGCTCCGCTCCGACTACATCCCGGATTGAGTCAGTAGCCCCGGGCGAGGTCGGCGGCGTTCTGCAGCGGCAGCCCCTGGCGGAAGCGGCTCAGCTGGTCCAGGAAGAGCTCGGTGCTGCGCCTGGCGAAGTGGGGAGAGCTCCAGCTGACGTGGGGGCTCAGGTGGGCTCCCCTAGCGGTCCACAGGGGGGACGAGTCCGGTAGCGGCTCCTCTGCGAAGGCATCCAGGTAGGCCGCGGCGAGGGGCCCGCCGGCCAGCGCCCGGAGCAGCGCCGGCTCGTCCACCAGGCCGCCTCGGGCGATGTTGACGAGTGCCGATCCGCCGGCCATCTGCAGCAGCTGTTGGTCTCCGATCATCCCCCTGGTGCCGCCGGTCAGTGGGGCCGCCAGCACCAGGGCATCGGCCCCCCGGCAGGCCTCGGTGAGGCCCTCCGGGCCCACGACCGGCAGCTTGTGGGGCCCCCCACCCAGCTCGGGCCGCCGGCGCACCGCGATCACCTGCGCTCCCAGGGCAAGTGCTCTCTTGGCGACCTCGTTGCCGATCGCACCCAGGCCGACAAGCACCACCCTGAGGTCCCCCAGTTCCCGCAGAGGAACCGCCTCGAAGCGGCGCTGCCGCTGCAGCTCATCCAGGTCGGACAGCCGCTTGCAGTGGTGCAGGAGGCAGGCGACGACGAACTCGGCGATGGGAACCGCGACCACCCCGGCGGAGGTGGTGAGGGTCACTTCGGGGTAGCCCACCAGCAGCGGGCGCAGGTGTTCGATCCCAGCGCTCACGGTGTGGACCCAGAGCACCCCGGGGTGAGCCTTCAGCCCCGCCTCCAGGGGATCCTCGGGCGCTTCCTCCAGGCGTCCCCCGAAGAGCCGCCAGATGCAGTCGATGCGTCCCTCGCCCACCCCGGCACCGGGTCCGACCAGCTCGACCCCCCGGTCCAGCCGGGCCAGCACCCCGGGATCGGGGGTGGGGCTGCGCCCGACCACAAGGCACCTCAGCTCAGGGCTCACGGCCCGCTCCCTTCGGAAGGAGACCCCCTGGAGCGGACGGCCCAGCTCCTCTGCAGCTGAACCTTTGCGTGCGGCCCACTTCGGGCATTATGTCGCCATGCCGGAGACGCCAGAGCCCCTCGCCCGGCCCGACCACCTGGTCCGGCGGTTGGGCGCACCGGATCTGGTGGTGCTGGACGTGCGCTGGTCCCTGGAACGGGGCGCCGAGCGCCAGGCCTATCTCGCCGGCCACATCCCGGGAGCGGAGTTCTTAGACCTGGACCTGGAGCTCGCGGGCCCTGCGGGGGCGCGGGGACGCCACCCCCTCCCCCCGGTGGAGAGCTTCGCCGCCAGCATGCGCCGGCACGGGGTGAGCTCCTCGAGCGAGGTGATCGTCTATGACGAGGTGACCGGAGCGGCGGCCCGGGCCTGGTGGATGCTCCGGGCTGCGGGCCACCCCAGGGTGGCAGTGCTGGACGGCGGCGTCCAGGCCTATCTGGAGGCCGGGGGGAGGCTCACCCGCGAGCTGCCCGATCCCGGAGCGGGCGACTTCCGGGCCACCGAGTTCGAGGGCTGGGTGGGGGCGGACGGGCTTGAGACCTGCCGGGATGAGGGGAGCGTTTTGGTCGACGCGCGGGCGAGCGCGCGCTACCTGGGGCAGCCCAACCCGCTGGACCCTAGACCCGGGCACCTCCCGGGGGCGGTGAGCCTCCCCTGGACCGACCTCTTCGAACGGGGTCGGCTCCGCCCACCGGCGGAACTCCGCCGCCTGTTCGGAGAGTCCGGGGCGGATGAGGGTCCGGTGGTGGTCTACTGCGGGTCGGGGGTCACCTCGTGCGCCGTGCTCCTCGCCCTGGAGGTGGCCGGAATGGGACCGGGAAGGCTCTACCCCGGTTCCTGGAGCGAGTGGGCCGCGGACCCCAGCCGGCCGGTGCAGGACCCGATGGGCGGCTGAGCCGCCCTATTCCCTCCGCGCCACCTTGTGGCCAGCTGCCTGCTGGACCGGGCGCATCACGATCTGGTCGAGATCCACATGCGGAGGACGGGTGGCGGCGAAGGCCACCACGTCCGCGACATCGGCTGCGGTGAGTGCCTCGACCCCTCGATACACCTGAGAGGCACGCCCGGCGTCGCCCCGGAAGCGGTTCAGGGAGAAGTCGGTCTCCACCATCCCCGGGCAGACCTCCGTGACCCGGATGGGGCGGCCGGCCAGCTCCAGGCGGAGGGTCCGGGAGATGGCGTGGACGGCGTGCTTGGCGGCGGTGTAGCCGGCCCCGCCCTCGTAAACCTCGAAGGCGGCGGTGGAGGAGATGTTCACCACGATCCCCCGGCCGGAGCGCTCCAGGGCGGGGATCAGCTGCCGGGTCATCGCCACCAGCCCCAGGACGTTGACCTCCCACATCCAGCGCCAGTCGTCGAGCGGCGCCAACTCGACGGGGTCCAGCCCCCGGGCCCCGCCGGCGTTGTTGACTAGAACCGCCAGCTGCTCCACCCCCTCACAGAACTCCGCGACGCTGCCCTCCTCGGCCACGTCCAAGCGGCGCCAACCGGCTCCCAGCTCGGCGGCCAGTGGCTCTAGGAGTTGCTCCCGACGCGCCCCCAGGAGCAGGTCGAATCCCTCGGCGTGGAGCCGGCGCGCCACCGCCTCCCCGATCCCCGAGCTGGCCCCGGTGACCACCGCCAGCGGGCGGGCCTGCTTCCCGTTCACCATCCGCTAACCTCCCATGCCTCCCGCGATCCCCGCTGCCGACAGCTGCTCCTCCATATCCTCCGCCACCGTGGTGGGCATCCGGCAGGCGAAGCCCCGGCAGACGTGCGCCGTGGGCGTTCCGCCCGGAGCCGACCGGCCGGCTGCGAGCGGCGGGTCCGACTCCGACCCCGATCCCACCGCCACCACCAGCGCCGGGCGGAATTGGTGGCGGGCCCGGCGGAGGAGCTCCAGATGTGCCCCTGGTGCGGAGGTGATGGCCAGCTGGGTCGCCCCCTGGTCCATGACCTCGAGGTCCGCCAGCAGCCCTCCGAAGGCCAGGGGCTGGCCGGTCGCCGCCCGACCCAGGCGGGCCAAGGCCGCCTCCGCTCGCTCCGACCATGGTCCGTCCCCGGTGAGCTGCCAGAGCCGCCAGCAGAGGGAGACCATCTGGGAGATCCCGGAGCGGGTGGCCCCGTCGTCGACCACGGTCGGCCGGGCCGGAAGCAGGGGGTCGGATCCGGCCGCCGTCTCGTGCCAGAGCCCCTCCCCGTCTCCATGCAGCCGCTGGGCCGACTCCGCCAGCTCCAACGAACGCTCGACCCACACCCCCTCGCCGGTCACCTCGTGCATCCAAAGTCCGCAGAGCCCGAGAGCTGCCCGGTCCTCAAGGGTGGCCGGAAGGCGGGAGCTCGAGCCGTAGAGCACGTGGGTGAGCCCCCCCTCGGAGTCACGGGCACTCTGGTGGAGCAGGAGGGCGCACCGCAGAGCCGGGGTGAGGAATCGCTCCTCGGAGAGAACCAGTCCCAGCTCGGCCAGCGCGCTCGCAGCCTGGGCGTTCCAGGCCACCATCACCTTGTCGTCGCGCTGGGGCTGGGGACGCTGGGACCGCACCGCCAGAAGCCGCGAGCGGACCTCGGC
>JAJZGN010000178.1:0-4006 GCA_021798435.1 bacterium
GTGATCGTGGTCTCCGATGGGGAGCCCACCGCCCATCTGGATGGCGGGCGGCTGGTCTTCCGCTACCCGCCGCTTCCCGAGACCTTCCAAAAGACGCTGGAGGAGGTGCGGCGCTGCACCGAGGAGCGGATCGTGATCAACACCTTCATGCTGGAGACCAACAGCCACCTGGTCCACTTCGTGCGCCAATTGACCCGCCTCAATCGGGGCCGGGCGTTCTTCGTGAGCCCGGACCGGCTGGGAGACTACGTGCTCGTGGACTACGTCAGCTCGCGCGCCGGCGGCGTCTGATCCCGGTGCCCGCCCCACCCCTGGACCCCCGGCGGCGGGAGTTCCAGCTCCGGCTGCTGACCCAGCTGCGGGCGCGCTACCCCGACTGGGCCCTTGAGGCCGCTCCCGATGGGTTCGGCGTCCTCGCCCGCAAGGAGAGGGCGCTGGTCACGCTCACCCTGGAGACCCTGCACGGGAGCTGCGTCCAGGAGCCGGCCGCTACCCCGGCCCTCATCTCCAGCTTCGTGGCGGCGGCCGCGCCCCGGCTGGCGGCTGCCGAGGCCTCACCGGACTCCGGGGCGGAGCCGGACCCCGACGCCCTGCTCTGGTGCGTCCGGCTGGAGAAGGTGGTGCGGGGCTACAGCCGGTCCCCGGAGCTGGTCACCCGCCCGCTGCCTGGTGGGCTGCTGGCCTTCGTCTCCGAGGCCCTCCCCGGGGAGGTCATGAGAGGGGTGTCGACAGCGGAGGCCGGCGCGGCAGGCCTGGCTCCCGAGCGTCTGGCGGAGCTGGCGGACCGCAACACCTCGCTGCGGCTCGGTGGATGGCGCGAGATCCTGAACCAGCACCCCGGCCAGCGGCGCTGGCTCTTCTCCGAGGACCCCCTGTTCTCCAGCAGCCTGGTCGTGGTCCCCGAGTTCCTGGCGGCCCTGGCCCAGCGGGGAGGCGGTGAGGCGGTGCTTCTGGTGCCCGACCGGGGGATGGTGGTGGGGGCGGTGGGAGAGGCGGCCAACCCGGCGCAGCTCCAGCATCTCTCCAGACGGCTGTACGGCATGGCCAGGAGCCCGCTCATCCCCCAGCTGCTGGCCACCGACGGCACCACCGTGGTGCTGCACCCGGCGGAGGCGGTGCCCCGCCGGCCATGGTCCGGCTGGCGCCAGGTCCTGGGGCTGCGGGAGCGGTGAGCCCGGACCGGTCGGCCGTGGCCCAGGGGATCGCGGACCTCGCGGAGGAGGCGCGTCGGCGCTACGGGGTTCCGCTGGTGCGAGTTCAGATGCTGGGCCCCGGAGTCATGGGGTCCGTCGGGCTGGCCTCCCAGGAGGAGGCGGTCCGAGAGCTTGTGAGAGGGAGTTGGCCCGGGGGACGTACGCGGCTCCTGGTGCTGGCCCAGAGGCGGTCCCGGGTCGGCCTGTACCCCGAGGGGGTGCCGCTCAAGGTCTGGCGCTCCCCACTCCCCACCGGCGGGGGGAAGCGGGAGCTGACCACCGAGCTCCTGGCCGGGGACCCGCCCGCGGCGCTGCTGGCGGTCTTTCCCGAGCACCTCCTGGTGCGGGCCCCCGGGGAGGCCGTGGGCTGGGTGGAGAGGTCGGCAGCCTTCCGGTTCGGCCCCCCACCAGAGGCCATCCAGAGCCCGACCTCCTGGGATCCCCAGCAGGTGCTGGGATCCGCCCTGCGCCAGCTGGGCCGCCCGTACGTCTGGGGTGGCACCGGGGCCGAGGGGCTGGACTGCTCAGGGCTCGTCTGGCGCAGCTTTCTGGAGGGGGGGGTCCTGCTGCCTCGCAACAGCCGGGCGCAGCGGCTCCTGGGACGCCGGGTCAGCCTCTCCGACCTGCGGCCCGCGGACCTGGTGGCGGCGCTGAGCCGGGGGCCGGCCCGGCGCAGCCACGTGGCCCTGGCTCTGGGTCCGGACGAGGTTGTCCACGCCTGCAGCGAGACCCGGTCGGTGCGTCGCGAGCCGCTTCGGGACTTCCAGGATCGTTACCTGGTGATCGCCGTGCGGCGGCTCGCGGGGTACGAGGCGGACTCCCGGTAATCTGAGGCGGTGCTTCCCACCGCAACCCAGGGCCACCCGGCTGCCGCTGCCCTCCGCGTGCCCTCCCGGCTGCAGGGCCTATGCGACCGGCGCGTCGACGTGATCGGGGTGGGAAGTGTGGAGGGAGGGGAGATGGCCCACTTCCTGCTCGCGGCCGGCTTCACCCGGGTGGTGGGACACGACCTCAGCCCCGACCTGTCCGAGCTGGCCCGGGCGCACCGGCTCGCCCACGCCGGCCTGGGCCCCGAGGCCGCCCGAGAGCGGTTGGGGAGCCTGCTGGACGGCCTCGCCGAACTCCATCTCGGGGACCGGTACCTGGAGGGCATTGCGGAGAGCTGCCTTCTGGTGCCGACCCAGGCCTGGTTCCTCCACCCCCGCAACCGCGAGCTGCACCAGCTCCGGGAGCGCGGACTCCCCTTCTACTCCCTGATCCAGGCCTACCTGGACCTCTGCCGCGGCCCGGTGGTTGGAGTCACCGGAAGTCACGGCAAGTCGACCACCTCGGCGCTGGTGGCCCGGGGGCTGAGGGCCCTGGCCCCGGTGGTGTGGCTGGCCGGCAACGACCGCCACAACCAGCAGGCGCTGGAGGCGGTATCCCGGGACGAGGCCGGCCGGGGCTGGCTGGTGCTGGAGATCTCCAACCGCCAGCTGCTGCAGATGGACCGGGCCCCCCGGGTGGGCTGCATCACCAACATCACCCCCAACCACCTCGACGAGCACGGGGGGATGGATGCCTACGTGGCCTGCAAGAGGCGCATCTACGAGCTTCCCGGTTGTGAGGTCGGCGTCCGCAACGCCGACGACCCGGTCAGCTGGGCGGCAGGCCCCCTGCCCCGGGGGGTGCGCCAGGTGGTGTCAGCCCGGGAGGAGAGGGCGCTCGGGGATAGCGATGGGTGCTTCGAGGAGCAGGGCTGGGCGGTGGTCCGCCGCGGCGGGGAGCGGCAGGCGGTCCTGGAGCTGGGCGGCCTACGCCTTCCCGGCCAGCACAATCGGGCCAATGTCCGGGCGGCACTGGCCCTGGTCGCTTCCCTCGTCGAGGTCCGCTGGCCCCAGCTCCCGGAGGCCGCCCGGGCCCTGGCCGCGCTTCGCCCCCTCCCCCACCGCATCCAGCTGGTCTGGCAACAGAACGGCGTGGACTACTTCGACGACCTCTCCAGCACGACTCCGCAGTCCACCGTGGCCGCGGTCCGGACGCTGGCCCGAGAGGTGGTCCTCATCTGCGGAGGCGAGGACAAGGCCATCCCCTTCGACGAGCTGGCCCAGATGGTGGGGCGAGAGGTGCGCCAGGTGCTGCTGCTGCCCGGGACCGGTTCGGCGCGGCTGCTGGAGGCGGTGCGCCGGAGCGGCGGCGGCGCGCTGGTACGGGAGATGGGAAGCCTCGAGGGGGCGGTCGACGCGGCCCGCTCCCTCGCCCGTCCGGGAGAGGCGGTGCTGCTTTCCCCCGCCTGTCCCGGCTTCTTCTCCGCCCATTACGGGGCCGGAGGTTACCGCCGGGCCCTGAGGGGCGGGCTTACTTCTCCTCGTCCTCGAAGGGAGCCAGGGTGAAGGGCGCTGTCGCCACCACCTCGAAGACGGCTCCGCAGTGGGGACAGTCAACCAGCGCCCCCACCTCCTCGTCCCCCAAGAGGTCCAGGTCGGCGCCGCAGTCGGGGCAGCAGCGATCGGCTGGGTCGGCCATCTGGTATCTCCTGCGTGGTGGCGGCTGAGGCCGGCGGCGGGGTCCCCCCGCTTCCCAATTTAGCGTCCACCGTCCCCTCCCCGCCCCTCACCCCTCTCGAGCCGGCCCCGGAGCTGGGGGCGCGGCTTTCCATTGAGGAGCTCTGGCTGAAGCGGGAGGACCTCTCCCCGGACGGCTCGCACAAGGGCCGGAGCGCCGAGCGGATGCTGGCCGGGCTGGACTCCCGGGGCCCCTCCCAGGCGGTCGTCAGCTCCTCGGGCAACGCCGCCCTGGCGCTGGCCCGACGGGCCGGGGCCCACGGGGTCCGC
>JAJZGN010000178.1:4016-4307 GCA_021798435.1 bacterium
TGAAGTTGCGCCGCCTCCTGGACTCCGGCCAGACGGTGGTGGCGAGCCACCACCCGGTGGGGCTGCTCCACCACGCCGTGGACGGCTGGGGGCTCACCGACCTCCGCAGCTCGACCAACGACAGGGCGGCTCTGGCCTACCGCTCTCTCGCCGGTGAGCTCGCTCCCGCCGGACCCTGGTCCGCGGTCTTCGTCTACAGCTCCAGCGGCGCCACCGCCCTCGGCCTCTGCCAGGGCTGGCCGGGCAGCGGCGCCCCGCCCCAAGTGCACCCGGTCGAAGGGGCGCCGGGAG
>JAJZGN010000179.1 GCA_021798435.1 bacterium
GGGCCTCCCTGGAGGAGCACCGCCGCCGGCTCCCACCCCTCCTAAGCCAGGCCGGAGGGGCGGGTTTCGACGCCGAGTCCCGGCTCCTGGCCGGGCGTGGGGAGTGGGAGGTGCGGGCCCTTCCGGTGCGCTCCGAGCTCGACCCGTACGGTTGCTCCCGGAGCGGTGGGCGCGGTCCGCTCTGGCTTCGGGACGAGAGCCTGGCGCCGATGGATCCCGCCCTTCGCGAGATGCTGGACCCCCTGCTGGTGCTGGCCGCGGTCCGCCTCCGAAGGGTACGTAGGGCCGCCGGCGGCTGGTGGATCTCGGGACTGCCGCGCCCATCGGACCGGGCCCATGGGTACGGCGCCTCCGTCGTCCACCCCTTCGGGGACCGCTGGGAGGGGAGGGTCGACTCCACGACGGGCGTCCTGGTCTCGTGCCGCACCTGGGGTGGGCGCGTCGAGCTGTCGTCGCATCAGCTGTCCCTCGAGCGCGCCTGACCGCACCCGGACCTCCGCACGAGGGGAGATCACCCCGGAGCGGGCGCCGGCGGTGCCTATACTCGGGATCGAGATGTCGAGCAGTTCCTCTCCGGGCCGGAAGTCGGGTCGGGCCCGGGTGGAGGAGCTCCGGGCGAGGGAGGCCAGGGCGCTCCTGGGCGGGCCCGAGCGCCACCGGAAGCGGCTCTCGGGCCAGCGCAAGCTCCCGGTGCGGGAGCGGCTCCGGCTGCTCTTCGATCCCGAGACCCCCTTCGTGGAGGACGGCCTTCTGGCCAACACCGAGGCCGACGCGGAGTTGGGCGCCGACGGGGTGGTGACAGGAGCCGGGATGGTCCAGGGGCGCCGGGTGCTGGTCATGGCCAACGACCCCACGGTCAAGGCGGGCTCCTGGGGGCCCCGGACGGTGGAGAAGATCCTCCGCATCCAGGAGCGGGCGGAGCAGCTGCAGCTGCCCCTCTGCTACCTGGTGGACTCCGCCGGGGCCCGGATCACAGAGCAGCTGGAGATGTTCCCCGGGCGCCGCCACGCCGGCCGTATCTTCCACAACCAGGTCCGGCTCAGCGGCCAGGTGCCCCAGCCCTGCATCCTCTTCGGCCCCAGCGCCGCCGGGGGAGCCTACATCCCCGCCTTCTGCGACGTGGTCTTCATGGTCGAGGGCAACGCCTCCATGTACCTTGGCTCCCCGCGGATGGCCCAGGAGGTGGTGGGGGAGCAGGTCTCGCTGGAGGAGATGGGGGGCGCCCGGATGCACTGCACCGTGTCGGGATGCGGTGACCTCCTCTGCCGGGACGAGGCCGAGGCGATCTCCGCCCTGCGCCGCTACCTCGGGTTCCTCCCGTCCAGCTGGACCCAGGACCCGCCCACCGCCGCCCCCCGCCAGCCGGCGTCGCGGCAGGAGCTGGACGAGATCGTTCCCGATGAGCCCTCCCGGGGGTATGACATCCACCTGGTCCTGGAATCCCTCCTGGACGCCGACTCCCTCTTCGAGATCAAGCCGCTGTACGCCCGGGAGCTGGTCTGCGGCCTGGCCCGCCTTGGGGGGCGGGCCGTGGGACTTCTAGCCTCCCAGCCGGCTCACCAGGGAGGGGTGCTCTTCGTCGATTCCGCGGACAAGGCCGCCCGCTTCATCAGCCTCTGCGACGCCTTCAACCTGCCGCTGGTCTTCCTGGCCGACGTGCCGGGTTTCATGATCGGATCGCAGGTGGAGCGGGAGGGGATCATCCGCCACGGCGCCAAGATGATCGCCGCTCTGAGCTCGGCGACGGTGCCCCGCTACTGCGTCGTCCTCCGCAAGGCCTACGGGGCCGGGCTGTATGCCATGTCCGGCCCGGGGTTCGAGCCCGAGGCCACCCTGGCGCTGCCCACCGCCGAGATCGCGGTGATGGGCCCGGAGGCGGCGGTCAACGCCGTGTACGCCAACCGCATCGCCGAGCTGCCGGCGGAGGAGCGGCCGGAGTTCGTCTCCCGCCTCCGCGCCGAGTACGCCGCCGACATCGACATCTTCCGGCTCGCCTCGGACCTGGTGGTCGACGCTGTCGTCGACCCCTCCCGGCTCCGGTCTGAGCTGATCCTGAGGCTGGCGGCGGCGTCCAACCGGCGCCGCCCCACCCCCGCCCGACACCACGGCGTCTTCCCCGTCTGACCGATCCAAGGAGAGAGAACCTTGCCTGAGCCTGAGAGCGCTCCGCTGCTGCTGATCCCCGGTCCCACCCCGGTGCCCCAGCCGGTCCTGGAGGCCCTTGCCCGGCCCACCGAGAGTCACAGCAGCCCGGCCACCGCCGCCGCCCTGCGCCAGATCCAGACCGGCCTCCTGGAGGCTGTGGGTGGTGGGGGTCCGGAACACCTGGCCCTGGTCCTGGCCGGAAGTGGGACCCTGGGGCTGGAGGCGGCGCTCACCAACCTGCTCCGTCCTGGGGAGACGCTGCTGGTGGTCAACCACGGCTACTTCGGCGACCGCTTCTCAGAGGTGGGGCGCGCGCTGGGCGCGGAGGTGGTGGAGGTGTCCTGCCCCTGGGGCCAGCAGGTCGAGCCCCAGCGGGTCGAGGAGGCGCTGCGCGAGTCCGGGGCCCAGGTGATGACCGTGACCCACGTGGACACCGCCACCGGGGTGGCCGCCCCATTCGCCGCCTACGCGGAGATCGCCCGCCAGCGCGGCGCCATGATGGTGCTGGACTCGGTGGCTGGGGCTGGGGGGATGCCGGTGGGGATGGCGGACCTCGGGATCGACGTCGTGGTGACAGCATCCCAGAAGGCGCTGGGAGCTCCGCCGGGGCTGGCGCTCCTCGCCCTCTCCCCGGCGGCTCTCGAGCGCCGCCGGGCTATCGGCCGCGCCCAGAGCTACTTTCTTGACTGGATGCGCTGGGAGCCCCCGATGCGTGACTCCTCCGGCCGCTACTTTGCCACCCTGCCCACCAACCTCATCGCCGCCGCCGCCGTGGCCCTCGCCCTGGCCGGGTCCGAAGGGTGGGAAGCTCGCTTCGGCCGCCACCGCCGGATGGGCCGGGCCGTGCGTCAGGCGCTGCGTGCTCTCGGACTGGAGCCCCTGGCCCGGGAGGAGGTCTCTAGCGCCACGGTCACGGCCTTCGCCGTTCCCGAAGGGGTCACCCCTGCGGCCCTGCGCACCGAAGTGGCCCGGGAGGGGGTGGCGATAGCGGGCGGCCTAGCCGGCTGGAGCAACAGCGCGGGCCGGATCGGCCACATGGGGGCGACGGGGCTGCCGGAGCTTCTCCGTGGGGTGGCCGCCCTGGAGGCGGCCCTGGCCCGGGTGGGCCAGGAGGTCGAGCCCGGGCGCGGGGTCTCCGCCCTCCTGGCAGGCTGGGGGCTCGATCCCGCCTGAGCGCGGAGCGCGGCCTGGCCTCTGTCCAGGTGAGGTTCCGGGGCCGTTACCTGAACGCGCCGGGCCGTAGCAGCAAAGCGGCCGGGAGCTGGCGATGGCGGGCCTAGAATCGCGCCTCAGGATGTCATGGGGTGAGCTGGCCGCCGCGGGTCGGCGGGTCCGGGTCGCGGGGCTGGAAGCGCCGACGGTGCTGCTGCTGGCGATCTTGGTCCTGGGATGGGCAGCCTTCACCACCCCAGAATTCGACCCCGACTTCTGGTGGCACGCCCGGGTGGGGCTGGAGATCCTGGCCCACGGAGTGCCCCAGCACAACTACTTCACCTTCACCGCCTTCACCCGCCCCTTCATCACCCAGGAGTGGGGGGCGGAGGCGCTCTACGCCCTCCTCTACACCCACCTCGGGATGACTGCCGTGATCCTGCTCATGGCCGCGGCCACCTGGGTGGGCTTCCTTTTGGCGGTCCGGCGGGTGTGGCGCCTCGGACGATCCGCCTGGGCGGTCTCCCTCGGCGCCACCCTGGTGGTCATCTCCGGATTGCAGATCTGGGGCCCCAGCCCGCAGATGTTCACCTTCGGGTTGCTGGGGGTACTGCTCACCTTCCTGGACCGCTACCGCAGCCGTCCGACCCGCCGCCTGCTGCTTCTCCTGGTGCCGCTCTTCGCCCTCTGGAGCAACCTCCACGGCGGGTTCACGATCGGACTCGGGGTGATGGCGGTCTTTCTGGCCGGCGAGGGGGTGTCGACCGCTCTGCGGCGCCCCGAGTCGCTCGGGTGGCGCTCCCTCCGGGACCTCCTGGGGGGGCTCCTGCTGGCGGCGCTTTCCGCCATGGTCAACCCCAACGGCTGGGGGGTGTACCTGTACCCCCTCAAGCTGCTCCTGAGCCACGTGGCCCAGGCCAACCTCAA
>JAJZGN010000180.1 GCA_021798435.1 bacterium
GCCCCCAACGGCACCATCTGGGCCTTCGACCCCCAGTCCGATCAGCTACTGGCCGCGGGGCAGCTCCGGGTGCCGGTGTCCCACGCCGCCATCGCGGTGCTGGGGCCGCGGGCCTGGTTGGTGGGCGGAGAGGGGGCCCAGGGACCGGTGTCAGCGGTGCAGATGCTCACCCCCAACCCGGGGTTCGGGATGGCTGGAGAAGCCGGTGCCGGCTCGCCGTATTTCGGCGGCAATCTGCTGATCGCCGACGCCGGCGCCAACCGGATCCTCCTGCTCAACCCGGAGGGGCAGGTCATCTGGACCTACCCCAACCCCTCGGCCCCTCCGCCCCCGGGGGGCTTCTTCTATCCCGACGACGCCTTCTTTGCCAACCAGGGCACCAGCATCATCATGAACATGGAGAGCTACCAGGAGATCGTCAAGATCGCCTATCCCTCCGGCAAGGTCCTCTGGACCTACGGCCACCCCGGAGTGGCCGGGAGCGCCCCCGGGTACCTCAACACCCCGGACGACGCCTACCAGCTGAAGTCCGGGCAGGTATCTGTCGCCGACATCGCCAACTGCCGGGTGCTGATCATCAACCCCAACGGATCGATCGCCAGCCAGATCGGGACCACCAGGTCCTGCGTGCATGCCCCTCCCACCCACCTGGGCTCGCCCAACGGTGACACCCCGCTACCCAACGGAAACTTCCTCATCTCCGAGATCAACGGGGGGTGGGTGAGCGAGTACACCCCGCAGGGCCACCTGGTGTGGACGGCCCGGCTCAACCTCTCCTACCCCTCTGATCCCCAGCAGATCGGGCCCAACACCTACCTCATCGCCGGCTACACCAACCCCGGGGTGATCCTGGAGTTCAACAGCCAGGGGCAGACTCTGTACCGCTACCGGGTGAGCTCGGGGCAGGGAGCCCTGAACCAGCCGTCCCTCGTTGAGCTCCTTCCCAGCGGGGTATTCATGCTCAACGACGACCACAACGACCGCATGATCGCCATCGACCCCGCCACGGGGGCGGCAGTTTGGCAGTACGGGGTCAAGGGGGTTCCCGGCACTGCTCCGGGGTATCTGGTCGAGCCCGACGGATTCGATGTCCTGATGGCCGGGGGCACGACGCCGACCCACACCGGTACCGGCTGAGCCCGCCACACGGGCTCAGCCGGGCCGGAGGCGGCGGAGCTCGTGCCGTCAGAGGCCAGTGGGAGGTGCGCCGACCACCTGGCAGGACGCTGGATCCAGAGGAAGGTGAGGCCGGCCCGGGCCGAGAGAAGGAGGATCGCCGTCCCCAAACCCGGAAGGGCCAGCAGCGGTCGGTCGGTTGGAACGTCAGCACGCCCGTGATCTGGAGCCCCTTCGCGCAGGCCTGAACCTTGGGCACTGGGACCAGTCCCGGCACCCAGATCCCGGAGCAGGGTCCGGCCCCCAGGATTGGGGAGCCGGGGCCGCGACCGAGGCCAATCGCTGCGGCTGCTCCCGACCGGAGTTCTGGTCGTGATGCGCCCGGGAGGCGCCGGGTCCCCCGGGGCGGTCACCGGCAGGGGTGGGAGGGCCGGCCCTCCCACCCCCCCGGGTCAGCCGTCGGAGGGCTGGGGCGACTGGCCGGTGTCCCCGCCGGAGCCGCTCTGGTCAGGGCTGTCCCCTGACCCTGACGGGGTCGCCGTGGCCTCGGGAGTTTGGTGGGGCTCCGGGGTCTGCTGGGCCTCCGGCGTTCCCTTGGGCTCGGGCGACTGACCGGGGTCGGGGGTCTCCCCGGCCACGGGCGAGGGGCCGCTGAGGGTGCCGAGGGGTGTGGGGCTGGACTCGGTAAGGTGGGCGGAGATTACCGAATCGTTGCTGGCGCGCACCGACAGGGAGTAGCTGGCGCCGTTGGGCGCCTCGACCACCACGTCGTACACCGGGACGCCGTGCTCCGTGTCGGCCTCAGTCCGCAGGACCCTGGCGGCCCCTGACCCCGGGTAGTGCTGCCCGACGTAGGTCAGCGCTGCCTGGTCGGCCGCCGCGACCGGGCTGCTCGCCGCCACCAGGCTGACCCGGGTGGGCACCGAACTCGCGCCGCCGCCGCGGGTCGCGGCCCAAGCCCCTCCCGCCACCGCCACCGCTCCGACCGCGACCCCTGCCACTGCTGATCTCATCATCGGTCTCCTCCAAGAGGCGCTCCGTGCGCTCCTTCGAGCTTTCACCCTTGAGATGAGCGGATCGTGGGATAGGGATTAGAGTCCCTTCAGCTCCCCAGCCCGGGGACCGGGAGCAGCCGGTAGCCAGCCCCGCGGACGGTGTGGATGAGCGGTGACAGACCGTCTCGATTGAGCTTGCGGCGCAGGTAGCTGACGTAGACATCAACCACGTTGCTGCCGGGGTCGAAGTCGTACTCCCACACCCGGTTGAGAATCTGGGTGCGAGACAGCACCTGGTGGGGATGGCGCATGAACAGCTCGAGGAGCGCCCACTCCCGGTGGGCCAGCTCGATGCGGCGGTCCGCCCGGAACGCCACCTTGGAAACGAGGTCCAGCCGAAGGTCGCCGACCTCGAGCTCGGTGGACACCGTCTGCTCTTTGGTCCGCAGCACGGCCCGCACCCGGGCCAGGAGCTCGTCGAAGGAGAAGGGCTTGGTCACGTAATCCGTGGCGCCGGCGTCCAGCCCCGCCACCTTGCTGGCGACGTCGTCGCGAGCCGTGAGGATGATCACGGGGAGCCCGGGCCGTCGGGCCCGCCAGAGGCGAAGAACCTCGAGCCCGTCGCGGTCGGGGAGACCAAGGTCGAGAAGCGCCAGATCCAGGTCCTCGCCGCTGGCGTCCACCACTCCCACAGCGGTGCGCGCGTCCGGCGCCCTGGTCACCGCGTAACCCTCAGCCTGCAGGCCCTTGGCGAGAAAGGCCGCGATTCGAGCGTCGTCCTCCACCAGCAGGATCATTCCCCATCCTCCACGCCCGCGGCCCCCGGCCAGAGACAAGCCGGCGGCAGGACCAGAATGACCGAGGTCCCCTGCCCCGGGGCGCTGCTCAACTCGACATGACCGCCGTGGCCCTCGACCACGGCCTTCACGATCGCCAGTCCCAACCCGGCTCCCCTCTGGCCGCGATCACCGCCGCGGCGGAAGCGGTCGAACACCGCTGCCTGGAGCCCCGGTTCGATGCCCGAGCCGGTATCGGTGACGGAGAGGCGCACCCCTGGCCCGCAGGTCGCACCCAGGGTTATCGAGTCGCCCGCCCCCGTGGCCTTGACAGCGTTGTCGACCAGGTTGAGCAGGGCACCGCGCAGCTTGGCCTGATCCACCACGACCACCGCGTCCGGCACCGGATCCAGCGCCCAGTGCCGCGGGGCCAAGACCTGGGCGGCGGTCGAGAGGTCGGCCATGAAGGACCGGAGGTCCACCAGCTCTCGCTGGATGAAGTCCGGCTCCAGGGAGTGCCCCAAAAGGAGCAGCTGGTCGACCATGGCGCTCATCTGGTCCAGCTCCTCCACCACCACTGCCGTCGTCTCGGCGACCTCGCCGGGGTCCCGGGCGCCACCCCTCCGGAGCACTTCCAGATGCCCCTTGGCGACGGTCAGAGGGGTCCTCAGCTGGTGGGAGACGTCCGACAGCAGGGCCCGCTGGGAGGCCACGGTGGCCGAGATCCGGCCCAGCAGTTCGTCGAAGGCCGCTGCCATCCGGCCGACCTCGTCGTCGGCGCCCATGTAACCAACGCGACGGGTCAGGTCCCCGGAACTGGCGTCCACCGCCGTCTGGGTGAGGGCCCCCACGGTGCGGAGCACCCGTCTCAGGATGAGGTAGGCGCTGACAAGCGCGACCAAGAGGGCCACGGCGGCCTCCGCCGCGGCGAGGAGCGCCACCTGGCCGGTCTCACTCTGGAGACGGCTCAGGCTGCCGGCAGCGATCACCACGCCTCGAACCCGCCCCCGTTCTACGATCGGGCTGGCGAGGGCAAGATACGGGGTTGGCCCCAGGGAGAGGTTCAGGGTCCTGGTGCTCCGGGGGGGCCTCAGCAGCGCCTGGCGAACGGCTGGCGCTCTGGTCATCGCCGCCGCCGCCCCACTTCCCAGCACCGGCTCGTGGCTCACCGCGATCAGCATCACCTCTCCCGGTGGAAGTGGGTGGGTGAGGAGGTAGCCTCGGCTGAAGGCCTCCAGGCTCTGGCCGGCGGGGCGGGTGCCGAAGGAGGCGGCATAGCCGCTCAGCTCATCGCCGAGGTCCGCCAGGACGGTGTTCTGGTAGTG
>JAJZGN010000181.1 GCA_021798435.1 bacterium
TATAGAGGAGGGCTCGGAGCCGGGAAGGGCGCCAGCCGGAGCGGCCAGCGCTCCCGCCAGCCCCGGGATCTCCGCGATCGCCTGGAGTGCGTCCGCCACCGGCCGGCGCCCATGTCGGTTGGCACTGGTGGTGGCCAGCGGGCCGGACAGCGACAGCAGCTCCAGCGCCAAGGGATGGCGGGGAATCCGCACCCCGACATTCCCCTCCCCGCCGAGGGCCAGGCCGGGAGGCAGCGCCGGGAGGATGAGGGTCAGGGGGCCGGGCCAGAACCGCCCCGCCAGGTCGCGGGCGCGCTCCTCCAGCTCACAGTAGGGCTCCAGGTCACCGAGCTGGGCCGCCATCAGGATCAGCGGTTGCCGGGGGGAGCGGCCCTTCAATTGCGAGATCCGCCGTACCGCGGCCGGGAGGTCCGCCCCGGCCGCCAGGCCGTAGACGGTGTCGGTGGGGAAGGCGATCACCCCGCCGGAGCGGAGCGCCCCCGCGGCGTCGTGAACACCGACGGGGCTCGGGGGCCACACCGGGACTCGGCTCAAGGGAGCCTCACCTCCAGCACCCGCTCCCGGCCGCTCAGGTCCTGGTGGCGCCTGGTGGCCGCCCCCGGCAGCACCTGGCGGGCCAGCCGCTCGACGCCGCCCAGCCGCCGGGGGTCGCCCTCCAGGAGGACCATCGCCCCCGGCGCGGTCACCTTCGGCAGCTGGGGCAGCAGCTCGCGGTATGGACCGAGCCCGTCCTCTCCCCCGTCCAGCGCCAGCCGGGGCTCGAAGTCGCGGACTGATCGCTGCAACCGCTCCCACTCCGAGGTGGTGACGTAGGGCGGATTGGTGACCACGAGCTGGTAGGGCCCCCGCCCCGAAAGCGCCTCGGCCCATCTCCCCTCGAAGACCCCCACCCGGGACTCCAGGTGGTGGCGGGAGACGTTCTGGCGGGCCACCGCGGCCGCCCCGGGGTCCAGGTCCACGAGGTCGCAGCGGAGCTGGGGGCGGTTGACCGCGATCGAGATCCCGAGGCAGCCACTGCCGCACCCCAGGTCGGCCGCTGCCTCGGCCTCCGGCTTGAGGCGCAGGGCCAGCTCCACCAGGAGCTCGCTCTCCGGGCGTGGGATCAGGACCCGTGCGTCGACGGTGAAGCCCAGCCCGAAGAATTCCCGCTGCCCGACCAGGTAGGAAAGGGGGCGACCCTGGGCCCGGGCGGCGAGAAGCGGCCGGATCAGCGCCAGCTCCAACTCCCCGAGCGGTCGCTCGAACTGGACGTAGAGGTCGATCCGGTCCACCTGGAGCGCGTGGGCCAGGATCAGCTCCGAGTCCAGCCTCGGGGTATCAGAGCCGCTGGCGGCCAGGTGGCGGGTGGAGCGGCGCAGCACCTCCAGGAGGCTGAGCGGCGCCCCGGACTCGGTGGACTCCGGTCGAGACACCGGCTGGCGCCGGCTCAACGTGCCGTCACACAGTTGTGACACATTTGGATGGGTAGGCTCGTCCCATCATGCGTTAGCCTCGGTTCGACGTGCTGCATTTATCTGCTAAGGCTAGGGTGTCCCGGAGGGCGACCCGCGGTCAGGCGCTGGTGGAGTTCGCCCTGGTCCTCCCGGTCGCGGTGGTCATCCTGGCGCTGATCGCGACCGGCGGGCAGATGCTGATGGCCGCCATCGACCTGACCCAGGCGGCCCGAGCCGGCGCTCAGGCGGTCCAGGGAGACCTCCAGCAGGGGGACCCTCCCAGCCAGCAGCTATCGGACGCGCGCACCGCCGTCGAGGGGGAGCTCGGGGTCGGCTCGCTGACCTGCGGGGGCAAGGGCGCCTCGGGCCAGTGCGTCACGGTGACCACCCCGGGGACCTCCGGCCCCGGCCAGACCCTGGCTTCGGTGACCGTCTGGCGGTCGGTGGACAGCTTCCTTCCGGTGTTCGGGGCGACCTGGACCATCTCGGCCCAGGCCACCACGGACGGGTAGGCGAGATGCCGAGCTGGATGAGAGCCGGGGCCCGTCCCCGGTCCCAGGGCGGGCAGGTGATGATCCTGTTCGCCATCAGCCTCCTTGTCCTGGTGATGATCGTGGGAGTGGCCATAGACGGCGGCTTCGGCCTCCTCCAGTACCGCCAGGCCCAGAACGCCGCCGACTTCGCCTCCGAGGCCGCCGCCGAGGCGCTCTACCCCCAGTGCACCGACACCGGCACCATGCCTACCGGCTCCGACATCGTGGCCGACATCAACGCGGTGGTGGAGCCCAACTCCCCCTCGACCGCCGTGACGTTCCCCAACTACGGCTGGTCGGGGTACTACCTCAACGCCCAGAACCAGCCGCTCACGGTGGCCGGGAGCAAGGTTGCGATCTACGACCCCACCAGCGGCGCGCCCACCACCCCGCCGATCGGCGCCTGCGGGGTGCACCTCAACGTCGCCCCCCAGTGGCCGCCCTTCGTGGCCCAGGTGATGGGAGTCACTAGCCTCAAAACCGCCGCCGGCGCCTCGGCGCTCAACCCCGGGACCGGCAACGGCCCCACCACCAGCATCGCCTCCCTGGGGGAGCACGGCGCCCACACCATCCTCATGGCCGGCAAGGGGGTGTTCGAGGTCCAGGGGACCATCTACGACAACTCCGACGGCTGCCTCACCGGCGGGTGCGCCCGCTGGAACCCCGGGGACATCATCGACGGCAAGCAGGGCGGGGTGATGTACGACTGGGGCCAGCTGGAGTACTCGGCGGCAGCAGTGCCCAACCCCTGGGACGGCTGCTTCAGCGGGAGCAGCGAGTCGGCCGCGGCGGGCAAGAACTCCGGCAACGTGCCCTCCAGCTGGCCGGTCGCCAACCCCTCCGCCACCCCCCCCTCCTACGACATCCACTGCCAGCCGCCCAACAACATCTCGCCGGTCAACGTCAGCACCGACATCTGGGTGAACGGCTGGGTCAGCAGCGGCCAGGGACAGATCAAGAACCAGCTGCCCGCCAGCCCCCAGGACCCCACCCCGGCCAGCGCCGGGTGCGGCGACCCCGCCTTGGACGGCACCACCTCGACCTCAGGTGGGGTCACCACCTACTACCCCGGCGTTTACCTGAACCCGGTGGTGGTCACGGGCAGCGCCGTCTTCGACAACTGCAGCCAGGAGCTGGGGACCAACGCGGTGCCGCCCCAGCCCGGGATCTTCTACTTCGCCCAGGGGGTGGCGATCGAGCCCGGGAATGGCGACACCGTGACCGGCACCGGAGTCCTGCTGGTGGCGGCCAAGGCCATCCCCAACTCCGCTCTGGCCCACAACGTGGGGGACGGCGAGCCCTACATCGGATACGGGAGCCAGAACTGCACCATCAACTCCCAGGGGGACGAGAACTGCACCAAGGCGGCGGGCAGCGGCTACAACTGCAGCGCCTCCCACAACGCCGGCTCCTGGGCGGGGACCAACTGCAACGCCGACGACAACGCCGCCTGCGGTGCTGACTGCTTCCACCCCAACCCGGTCACCCCGGGCCAGGTCTCCTGCACCCAGTACCCCGTGTCGTGCGCCGGGCAGGGGCTCAACGACTCCATCTACATCGGGGGGCAGGGGTCAGTGAACCTCAGCAAGCCGCTGGACGGCCCCTACAACCAGTTCCTCCTCTGGCAGATCTCAACCACCATGGCCAACATCGGCCTGGACAACCGGCTCGGGGACTCCAGCCAGATCACGCTCGACGGGGTCCTGGTCGACGACTCCAACCCCCAGGGCCAGAACCTCAGCAATGAGCAGTACTGGGGTGGGGAGGCCGGAGTCCCCTTCATCCCAGGGGGGATGCTGCTCGCGGGCTACGGGATCGCCGCCGACCCCAACTACCCGGGCGACGGCACCGGCTACGGCGCCTTCGGCACCGGCTTCACCTGCGGCCCGGGACAGCCGGGATACGGCACCCAGACCGGCTGCGACGTCACGATCAACGGCCTCGCCATGGTCGACATGTTCCAGACCGAGGGCTACACCCAGCTGGCGATCGACGGGACCGGGGCTCCGCTGCCGGGCCTCGGGTCCAGCGCGATCCTGACGGGCTGACCGTGCGCCCACTTAGGGAACGCGGTCAGAGCGCGGTCGAGTTCGCCCTGGTGGCTCCGATCTTCTTCGCCCTGCTCTTCGGGGTGATCGCCGCCGGATGGCTCTTCTTCCAGTCGTCGGCGGTCAATGACGCCGCCCAGGGGGGTGCCCGGGAGGCTATCGTCGTCGGCTACAGCGGCCAGCGCCTCTCGCTCAG
>JAJZGN010000182.1 GCA_021798435.1 bacterium
GTCCGGCAGTGGGGAGGGATTGGCCCGACGAGCCAGGGCGGGGGCCCGGGGCACCTTCCGCCGACGCCGGGGGAAGGAACGCGGAGCGCGAGCGGGACGCCGGCTTTCCTGATCCGGGAGGTTGATGGCCACCGGGCTCAAGGCGTACCTTAGGGTCAAGGCATGCCCTGTCCTTCTTCCCGTCTTCCCCTGGGCGCCGCCCGGCCGTGAGGCGCACCGGCCTCCTCGGCCTGCTGGTCGGCTCGGCCTGTGGCCTGGTCTGCCTGGCTGGGGTGGCCGGCTGTGGTTCGCCAGCCGCCCACCTGGCCGCCCGCCGGCGCCGGACCGCGACGCCTCCGGTACCCGCCGGGGCGCTTCCCACCGGGGCCGCCCTTCCCCAGTCCCTGCTGCTCCAGGGCCCCATCCGCGGTGAGGTGAGGTCCGCCTACGCGACCAGTTGCGGGGTGTATGCCGGAACCGGCTTCTCGGCCGTCTTGGACCTCAGCCTTCCGGACCGGGTCGAGACTCTGCGCCTCGCCCTTCCCGACTATCAGGGCCCCGGCCGCTACTCGGTCGCCGGCGGGGGGCTGGTCCAGGTGGCGTCGGCCAGCCTCGAGGGCGCCTACATGGCCCGCGCCGGTTGGGTCAGAGTGGCGCCGGGCGGCACCGGTGGGACCCTCTCCCTGGCCCTCAGAGGGGCGGGCCAGGTCGAGACGGTCGGGGGGAGCTGGTCGTGCTCCACCTCGGCTGCGGGTTACTCCCCCTCCCAGCCCTCCTCCGGGCCCGCCTATTCCGAGGCCCTGATCTCCGCCGGGGCGATCCAGGCCCAGGTACACCAGGCCGTGATCCCGGGGGCGGATCTGATAGGGGGCGCTCCCAACTGTGGCGTGTACGGTGGGGGCAGGTTCAACCTGGCCATGTCACTGGAGCTCGCCGGCCAACCCTACCTCCTTCAGGTTGAGATCCCCCAGTACCAGGGATCGGGCTGGTACTACCCCGCCCTCCTTCCCGCCGACCTTCCGGTCAACAGCCCCTTCGCCGGCGCGGAGCTCTCTCGCGAGGGTCTCGCCTCCCAGGTCGGGAGGATCCCCGGGGACGTGTGGGCCGGGGTGGGCGGGGACTTCAGCATCCTTTCCGGGCCCGACCGGGGACGGATGTTCATCCGCTTTATCGACCGGGCCGGGGACTCGCTGATCCTCTCCGGCGCCTGGAGCTGCTGAGCGGCCAGTCGCCCGCCCCGTCTTCTTCCCAGGCTGCCCGGAGAGCGCCCCCGGCCCGCCTCCCCGGGCCAACTCTGGGCCATACCATGAGGAGGTGGACCTGGAGCCGCTGCGGCGGGGCGAGACGCGGGCGCTGGCGCGGGCGATCTCGCTCATCGAGGGCGGTGATCCAGAGGTCTTCCAGGCCATCGCCGACCTGCGCCGGACCAGGAGCGGACCGGGCTCCAAGGTGGTCGGTCTCACCGGCTCGCCGGGATCCGGGAAGAGCACCCTGGCGGATGCTCTCATCGCGGTCTGGCGGGCCCAGGGGAGGCGGGTCGCGGTCCTGGCCGTGGACCCCAACAGCCCGTTCACCGGCGGAGCCCTGCTGGGAGACCGGGTGAGGATGCAGGGCCACGCCCTGGACCCCATGGTGTTCGTCCGCAGCCTGGGTGCCCGCGGCCACCTCGGCGGGCTCTCTCTCGCCACCTCGGCGGCGGTGCGCCTGCTGGACTCACTGGGGTGGGAGATGGTCCTCGTGGAGACGGTGGGGGTGGGGCAGTCGGAGCTGGAGATCTGTGAGCTGGCGGACACCGTGGTGGTGGTGGCGACCCCGGCGACGGGCGACTCGGTCCAGGTGATCAAGGCCGGCATCACCGAGATCGCCGACATCTTCGCCGTCAACAAGGCCGACCTCCCGGGGGCCGACCGCGTGTTTCGGGAGCTGCGGGACATGGTGCGGCTCTCGCCGCCGGCTTCCTGGCGCCCACCGGTAGTCAAGACCGTCGCGGAGCAGGGACCGGAAGGGGTGGCCGAGCTGGCGCAGGCGGTGGAGGACCACGCGGCCCACCTGCAGGCATCGGGCGAGGGGGCGGACCGCACCAGGCGTCGCATCCTGGAGGAGCTGGTGGGGCTGGTGGCGGAGCGGTCCGCCCGGGCCGCGCGCCGGATTCTGGCGGAAGAGGGGCCCGAGCTTCTGGGGGGCCAGCCGGAGCTGGCCCAGCCGGAGCTCCTGGCGCAGTCTCTGCTCTCCCGGATCGCCGCCGCGGAGCGCACAATGGCAGACGCCCTGCCCTCCGTGCAGAGGAGCTGAGAGTGATGCTGGAACAGAAGTCGGCTGGCGTGGTGGACGACGAGGAGGAGCTGGGGCGCTGGGCCCAGCGCTATCGGGCGGCGCGCGAGCGGGGGGCCAAGGAGGGGTTTCTGCCGCTTCCCGAGACCCTCTCCGGGCTTCCGGTGGATCCCCTCTACACCCCGAGCTCGATCTCGGGCCAGGATTATGCCGCCACCATCGGCTACCCCGGCCACTTCCCCTACACCCGGGGCGTGTACGACTCCATGTATCGGGACAAGCTCTTCACCATGCGCCAGTTCGCGGGCTTCGGGACCGCGGCGGCCACCAACCAGCGCTATCAATTCCTGCTGGAGCAGGGCCAGACCGGTCTCTCGGTGGCCTTCGACATGCCGACCCTCATGGGCCGAGACTCGGACGACCCGCTGGCCCAGGGAGAGGTGGGCCGCTGCGGGGTGGCCATCGACTCCCTGGAGGACATGGCGAGGCTCTTCGACGGCATCGACCTCGCCAAGGTCACCACCTCGATGACCATCAACTCCCCGGCGGCCATCCTGCTGGCGATGTACCTCGCGGTGGGGGAGCTAAAGGGGGTGCCCGCAGACCGGCTGGGCGGGACCCTGCAGAACGACATTCTGAAGGAGTACATCGCCCAGAAGGAGTACATCTTCCCGCCCCAGCCCAGCCTCCGCCTGGTCACCGACGTGGTGGCCTTCTGCGCCCAGCACGTCCCTCAGTGGCACCCCATCTCGATCTCCGGATACCACATTCGTGAGGCCGGGTCCACCGCGGTGCAGGAGCTGGCCTTCACCCTCGCCGATGGTTTCGCCTACGTCGAGGCGGGCATGGAGCGGGGGTTGGCGGTGGACGAGTTCGCGCCCCGCCTGAGCTTCTTCTTCAACAGCCACATGGACTTCTTCGAGGAGGTGGCCAAGTACCGGGCCGCCCGCCGGATCTGGGCCCGGAGGATGCGTGACCGGTACGGGGCCCGTGACCCGCGCTCCTGGCTGTTGCGCTTCCACACCCAGACCGCCGGCTGCTCGCTCACCGCCCAGCAGGTGGAGAACAACATCGCCCGCACCGCCCTGGAGGCGCTGGCCGCGGTGCTGGGCGGCACCCAGTCGCTGCACACCAACGCCATGGACGAGGTCCTGGCCCTGCCCACGGCCAAGGCGGCCCAGATCGCGCTCCGCACCCAGCAGATCATCGCCTTCGAGTCCGGGGTGACGGCGACCATCGACCCCCTGGGGGGCTCCTACTTCGTGGAGGACCTCACCAACCGGATGGAGCAGGAGGCGGAGCGGTACTTCGAGGAGATCGAGGCCCGGGGCGGGGTCCTGGCCTGCATCGAGCAGGGCTTCTTCCAGCGCGAGATCGCCGATGCCGCCTTCCGCTACCAGCAGCAGCTGGACTCCGGGGACCGGCTCGTGGTGGGTGTCAACTCCTTCCTGGCCGCCGATGAGGCCGCCACCGAACTGCTCCGGATCGGGCCCGAGGTGGAGGAGGAGCAGCTGGGCACCCTGCGCCGGCTGCGGGAGGGGCGCGACGGCACGTCGGTCAAGCTGGCCCTGGAGCGCCTGCAGGAGGCGGCGCGGGGGTCGGACAATCTCATGCCCCGGATCCTGGACAGCTGCCGGGCCCTGGCCACCGAGGGTGAGATAATCGCCGCCCTCCAGGAGGTCTTCGGGACCTACCGGGAGTCGCCCTCCTTCTGACCGCGCCGCCCCTTTTGGTGGTTGAACCGGTGGAGCCAGTCACGGGTGTCCTCCGCTGATGGCAGCGGCTTCTCCAGCCCCCCCCGGGGGGGATGGCCCGGGGCGGCAGCTCCCCGTTGATCTATCGCTGAGATCAGCTCCATCGCCCCCATGGTGGTCGCCCCCAGGCTCCGCACCGCATCGCGGAGTGCCCGGTCACTGCTGACCAGGAGCGCGGGTGCCCCGCGGTGACGGTGGACCTCCA
>JAJZGN010000183.1 GCA_021798435.1 bacterium
GGCGGCGCTCTCCCACCCCTCCGCCGGGCCGATCCTGACCGGGATCACCCACCCCGGGGTGCAGGGGGGCTTCAGCTCCACCTCGGTGCTCTTCGTGATCGCGGTGGTGGGGACGACCATCGCCCCCTGGCAGCTCTTCTTCCAGCAGTCCAACGTGATCGACAAGCGGATCACCACCCGCTGGCTGCGCTACGAGCTGGCCGACACCTCGATCGGGGCGGTGCTGACCACCGCCGGGGCCGCCTGCCTCATGGTGGCGACCGCCTTCGCCTTCTCCCACACCCACCTGGCCGGCAACTTCGGCTCCGGGCTCACGGTGGCGAGAGGGCTGTACCACACCGCCGGGCCCGCCTCGGGGGCCATCTTCGCCGTGGTGCTGGTCAACGCCTCGGTGATCGGGGCCTCGGCGGTGACCCTCGCCACCTCCTACGCCCTTGGGGACATCTTCGGGCTGCGCCACTCCCTCCACCGCAGCGTGGGCGACGCCAAGGGCTTCTACCTCACCTTCGCCGGCCTCATCGCCCTGGCGGCGGCGGTGGTCCTCATTCCCGGCGCCCCGCTGGGGCTGATCACCACCGGGGTCCAGGTCCTGGCCGGGGTCCTGCTGCCCTCGGCGATCGTCTTCCTGCTCCTGCTCTGCAACGACGCCGAGGTGCTGGGGCCCTGGGTGAACACCTTCCGCCAGAACGTCGTCGCCAGCATCATCGTGGGGGTCCTGGTGCTGCTCTCCCTGATCCTCACGGTGACGACCGTCTTCCCCAAGGTGCCCATCGGGCCCTTCACCCTCGCCACGACCATCCTGGGCGCCCTGGTCCTGGGGGCGCTGGGGGTGGACTCCCGGCGCCGGGGGAGGGGGGCCGAGCGGCAGCGGATGGTGGAGGGGGATCGCCAGGTGTGGCGGATGCCCCCCCTGCCGACCCTCGGCCGCCCTAAGTGGTCTCTGGGCCAGAAGGTGGCGATGTACGGACTGCGCGGCTACCTGGTGCTGGCGGTCCTGGTGCTCGGTCTCAAGATCGGGCAGCTGGCGACCGGCCACTGAAGGGCAGCGGGAGGGATCCGACCGGGGCTGGGAGGTAGGGGTGTGGGCCCGGGCCGAGATGGGCCCCTTCCCGAGGCCGCGGCCGGGCCGTGGGGAAGTGGAACCCATCTCCTATCAGGCTTTGGTGTTCGGTAGGTGCATGGCACGCACCAACATCGCCGTGGATCAGGACGCCTGCCCACCGTGATGCGGCGGTACCAGCTTCGGACCAAGAAGGAGGCGGTCAACTTCGCGCCCCGCACGCTGGCGGCGGAGATGCGGGACGTCGACCTGGCCCGCCGATGCGAGGTTCCGGTTGGGAGGGCGACCTCGACGAGATGCGCCTCGGGCGAGGCGAGTGATCCTCATCGACACTTCGGCCTGGGTGGAATTCCTGCGCGACACCGGGAGCCCGGCGTGCGAAGGTGTCGACCAGCTGCTGGCCGGGGAGGTCGCCACCTGCCACCCGGTGCGGATGGAGGTGCTCGCCGGAGCTCGGGACTCGCGCCACCTGCCGCAGCTGCGGGGGCTGCTGGGCCGGGCGACGATCGTCCCCACTCTGCCGTCGGATTTCGAGGAGGCCGCCGCGCTCCACCGGCTCTGCCGCCAGCGCGGCAAGACGGTCCGCCGGCTCATCGACTGCCTCATCGCCGCCCACGCCATCCGTGCCCAGATCCCGCTCCTGCACGCCGACTCGGACTTCGACGTCCTGGCCCACTGCTCCGAGCTCCAGGTCGCCAGCGGCTGACCTCGGCTCCGAGACGCCGGGCCGCCACCGCGCCGTCTTGGGCGTGGTTCTGGTCGTGGGTCCTGATAATGGGGCTGCGCTTGTCAGGGGGCGCAGAGCGCCAAAGATGTTGCTCTCTCGCTCGAGCAACCCCTTGAACTATCCTGGCTTTGGCTGCAGTTCAGGGCCCGCGGGGCAAATTACCACCCCTGCCTCACAGCCGCAGCACCAAGCGCAATCCGTCGTCGACGCGTGCGACGTCCCCGCGAGCGAGGGTGCCGGACCGGCTGGTGAGCCGCTGTCGGTCGACGGTTGCGATCTGAGTGACATTGACCACCGACGGGCGGTCGAGCCCAGCCGTTCCTCGAGGCAGCGCAACGTTACCCGGTCGGGCAGCGAGCCTGACGTTGGAGGTGACAGCGACGACCGTCACGGTGTTGAGACGCGATCGATTGAACCGATCATCCGACACGACGACGGCGGGCCGGCGTTTCGCCGGCTCGCTGCCGAGCGGAGCTCCGAAGTCCACCCACCAGACCTCGCCTCGGGCTACCACGTCCAGGCCCCGGAGTCGACGAGGTCGGCTCGGGCCACGTCGGCGAGGTCCTCCCGGTCCCCCTCGTCGCAGGTGTCGTCGATGATGCGCGTCAGCGCGTCACCCTCCTCGTCCACAAGGAGGCGGCGGAGGGCGCGGGTGTAGAGCGCTGACCGGTTCACCCCGCGCTGCTGGGCCACCCGATCCGCTTCCGCGTAGACATCGTCGGGAATAGAGACTGCGACTTTCACGCCTTGAGTATAACGCGTTATACCAGCCCATGGCTGCCTCCCTGATTGGGGTGTGGTGGCGGCGATGGCCACCCCGCCTGGGCAGCGGCTTGACATACACCCTGGCGGCCGCCTGCTCGACTGGGATGGAAGCACTCGTAAGAGCCCTGGCTTACCCCACCCGCCGCCGGCTTCTCGACAGCTTCAACTCCAGGCTTGGCCACACGGTTCGAGACCTCTGCGCGGGGCTGGGCACGGCCCGTCCTCCGCCTGGACCTGACCGGGTAGGCGATCGCCCTTACCCCCGACGAGCGGCCACGGCGGCTGCCTGAAGTCCAACGCGCCCTCGGGTCCCCCGGTCCGGGGCCGAGGGCCCCAGACCACCAGCAGTGACCGGCGCTCAAGCCTGCGACCGCGTCCAATCGGTGCGGGCGCCGCCTCCTTCAGCCCTCCCGCCAGCCCGTTTCCAGCCTATCCCCGGCTCCAGGTTTGCCCTCCTGCTCCAGGCGAACGGTTGAGGCCAGCCTTCTCCGCCCTGCACGGGGTGGTCCTGGCCTTGTGAGAGTCCTTGGACGTCCCGCGAACCCAACCCGGCTCGTCGCGGTCTTCTGCTCGGCTCCCTCCGCTGAGAGGCCTCGATCCGAACTCGCGCCCCTTGGTCCCGCCGGCGCTATCTCCAGAGGGCGGGGGCTTTGGGTCACTGCGCCGCAATGGCGGAGAGGACATCCATGCGGGCCGCTCGGCGCGCGGGCCAAGTGGCGGCCACCAGCCCCAGCACTGCGGCGATGATCACAAAGGCGAAGAGATTGCCCAGGGGAACCACGACGGCCGTGAGGCCCTGCTGCTGGCGCAGCGAATAGGTGAGCGCCGCTCCCAACCCGGTGCCCAGCAGCACCCCGAGCAGGGCCCCGAACAGGGAGAGGATGACGGCCTCGGTGCGCACCATCGCTCGAACTTGGCGCCGCTGCATGCCGACCGCCCGCAGCAGGCCGATCTCCCGGGTACGCTCGAACACCGCCAGCAAGAGAGTGTTGACGATGCCGATGAACGCCACCAGCACCGCCAGAGCCAGCAGAGCGTAGACCAGTCCGAGGGCCTGGTTGATCGCGGCTGTCTGCTGGGCCTCGAATTGGCTCCGGGACTCGACGGTGAGGGTTGGGTAGGGCTTGAGCGCCTTGCTGATGGTGCGCTCCAAGCCGGTGGATCCGGGGCGGGAATCCACCAGGATGCCCCCGGGACGCTGCCCCGGGAAGTGAGCTTGAAAGAAGGCGTCCCCGACCAGGTAGCTCCCGATGAGGGAGTTGGGGCGGAAGATGCCGCCCACCCGGATGGTGGCCCGGGGTTGATCGGGGAAGGACACCGCCAGGAGGGATCCTGTGCTCAGGTGCTCCGAACGCGCCGTGGTGGCGCTGACCAGCAGCTCCCCACGTCCCATGGCGCCGCTGGCTGATCCCGCCTCCATGTCCAGGTTCACCGCCCGGGCGAGCCCGCGAGTGCAAACCCCCGCGATGGAGACCGTCTGTTGGCGCACCTCGAACTGCGCGCCATACACGGTGCAGGTCGCGCCGACCCCGGGCAGAGCGGAGACCAGGCGGACTACCGAAGGGCTGACGGTCCCGCTGGAACTGGTGACGAGCAGGTTGGCACGGACGGCGTTCACCACGCTGTTGGTCGCTGACTGGGCCAG
>JAJZGN010000184.1 GCA_021798435.1 bacterium
GGCTGGACGTGGCCGCCACCGGCCGGGTGGGCCCGGAGCGGCTCGAGCTGGCGGGGAGGGCGCTCGCCGCTCAGGTGCAGGAGGCCCGGCGCCACGGGGCTCGCCTGATCGCGGTAGGGGCCACCCAGGCGCTGCGCTCCGCCGCCAACGGAGAGGAGGTCGCGGCGGAGCTCGCGCAGCGCGCGGGGGTGGACCAGCTCCACATCCTCTCCCCCGAGCTCGAGGCCCAGCTGGCCTTTGACGGCGCCACCCTGGGGGTGACCCCGCGGGCGGAGTGCATGGTGCTGGACATCGGCGGGGCCTCGACTCAGGTGGCTCGCGGCCCCGCCGGGGGGATATGCCGGGATCGCTCGATCAAGGTCGGGTCGGGGACGCTGCTGGCCGCCGTGGACGGCGACCCCCCGACCGGCGCGGAGTGGCGGGCCATGGAGCGGCTGGTGGCGAGCCGGGTGCACCGGGACCTCGTGCCGGCCACCGGGCACCTCGTCCTGGGCACCGGTGGGACCATCACCAACCTTCCCCGCCTGCTGGGAAAGGCCAGGGGATCCTCGCTTCGTCCGCGGGAGGTCGAGCTGCTGCTGGAGCTTTTCCGGGTCGGCCCCGCCACCGACCTCGCCCGCCGCAGCGGGGTCGACCTTGAGCGGGTGCGGCTCTGCCGGGGGGGGGCGGTCATCCTCGCCCAGCTCATGGACCTGCTGCAGCTGCGCTCGGTGCGAGCCTCCGAACGGGGGTTGAGGGACGGCATGATGCTGGCGCTCTTGCGCCGCGGGGAAGGCTGGTGGCGGGCTGAGGAGCAGACGGTCGAGGTGGCGGTGGGAGCCGGTGCCTGAGCCGCTCCCGGCTGCGGAGCTGGCTCGCCTCACCCTTGCCGATCGCTCGGATCAGCTGCGCTGGGCGGCCGCCCGCCTTCCCCTGGCCGCAGACCTCGAGGCGGTCCCCGACTGCCGGATGGCCACGCGCCGCCTGCGGGAGGTCTGGATGGCGCTCGGAGACCACCTGGCGCCGCACTCCAGAGGGCCCCAGCGCCGGCTGCGCCAGCTCTCGGCGGAGCTCCGGCCCCTGGAGCGTGCCGAGGCTCGGATCCGGCTGCTCTTGGAGCTCCTCGGCCCGGTCGGGGCACCGGGGGGGCCGGTCCAGGGGGCGGGCACACCCGGGTGGCGCGGCCGGGAGCCGGAGGCGCTGCGCTCCCTTCTCGATTCCGCCCGCCTGGAAGAGGCCACCCTCAGAGAGCAGATCCTGAGCCGCCGCCTCATCTCCGAGCTCGAGGCAGCGGCCAACCTCGGCGCGGTCGTGCAGCGGGATGGCGCTGCCACCGAGGCGGTGCAGCTGGCCCGGGTCCGGCTTCCTGTTCTGTTCGGAGCCGCCTCCGGGGCGGGCCGCCCGCTCGAGCCCTCCCGCCGCCGGCGGGTCCAGCGCCTGCTGCACGGGCTGGAGCTGTTCTCACCGGCGCTGGCGCGCCAGCACCAGGTGGTGCTCGCGGAGCTCACGAACCTCCTTGGGCTGCTGGGGCCGCTCCGGGAGTGGCGGGAGCTGGTGGAGTGGGTGGACCGGGCCGCCAAGCAGGGGCCGGCGGATCTGCGCCCGGCGCTGCGGCGCATCGTCGTCCGGGCGGAGCTGGAGGCGGAGGCGGCCGAGGAGTCCGCCAAGATCGAGCTCACCCGGCTGGATCACGGGGGCTGGTGGCGCACCGCGGCCCTGGCCTGCCTTCCGGAGAGGCGGCGCTCCTCCCGTTCCGGCAGGAGCTGACCCCGGTTTCTGGCGCCGATATCCTGGGTGCATGGGAGACGCCCCGCTCGACTGCCTGGTGATCGGCGCTGGCGTGATCGGGTTGGCGGTGGCCCGGGAGGTCGCCAGGACCGGCCGGTCGGTGGCGCTCTGGGAGCGGAGGTCAGAGCCTGGAGCCGAGGCGACCGCGGCCGCCGCCGGGATGCTGGCCGCGGCCGCCGAGGCCCACTCCCCAGGCCCCTTCTTCGACCTCGCCCGGCGCAGCGCGGACCTCTGGGCGGGATGGGCTGAGCAGCTCTTGGAGGAGTCGGGCGTCGACGTGGAGTACCAGGACTCTGGGCTGCTGCGGGTCACCACCAGCTCGGAGGTGGCAGGGGATCTGGAGATCCGCCGGGCGTGGCAGCTGGCCCAGGGGCTGCAGGTGTCCGAGCTGCTGGGCCTGGAGGAGCTGCGCCAGGTGGTCCCGCAGCTGGGCCCGGAGGTGGTCGCAGGCCTTCACTACCCTGGCGTCGCCCACGTCCACAGCCACCGGGTGGCCGAGGCTCTGGCGCTGGCCGGGAGCCGGGCCGGGGTGCAGCTCCGACTCTCGACCGAGGTCACCGGGGTGCGGCCCCGGGGCGAACTGCTGGAGGTGAGCTCGGGCGCCGAACGCCAGCTCGCGGAGCGGGTGGTGGTGGCCACTGGCAGCTGGGGGGAACAGCTCCTCCGGGGCCTCGGGGTGAACCTGAGCCCCGAGCCCGTGCGCGGGCAGATGCTGGCCCTGCGCCCGCGCGGCCGCCCCCTGCCTGAGATCGTCTTCGGGGACCTCGGCTACGTCCTGCAGAAGCGGTCCGGACTGGTCTTGGTCGGGGCCACCGAGGAGCGGGTCGGGTACCTCGCCGAGACCACCCTTGAGGGGGTGGCCCGGCTCGCGGCGATGGCCCGGTCCTTGATCCCCGACCTCGGCCCGGCGGCGTTCGCCGGGGCCTGGGCCGGGCTGCGGCCCTTCCTGGAATCGGGCCCGGTGATCGGGCCGCTGCCTCAGGACCCCAGGGTGATCCTGGCGCTGGGCCACTTCCGCAATGGGATCCTGTTGGCACCCGTCACGGCCCAGCTGGTGGGGGAGGTAGTGGCTGGAGCGCTCGAGCCCGAAGGGCTCTTGGCCTTCAGCCCTCGGCACATCCTCGGAGGGTGACCGATAGGCCGTCCGAGGCCAGGAGGGCCCCGGGAAGCGGCCGGCGCTCGTTGAGGTGGGTGAGGATCAGCCGGAGCGATGGGATCTCCCGCATCAGGGCCGCCACCTCCTCCCCCCAGAGGTGGGTCGGCTGCGGGCCGCTGAAGGAGGTGCACTCGCAGAGCAGGTGATCCACCGATCTCGCCAGCCGCAGGAGGCCCGGGCAGTAGGTGGTGTCCCCGGTGTAACCGAGGCTCACCCCGGGGATGGCGATCCGGTACCCCAGGCACTCCAGCTCCGGGGAGTGGATCACCGAGATCGCCTCGACCTCGTACCCGGCCACCTCGCCGGAGCGTCCGTCCTCCCACTCCTCGACCCTGGCCCAGAGGGGCCCGTCCTGGGACTCGATTCGGGACCAGAGTCCGGTCCCGAAGGCTGTCTCCCCGAGCACTTTCAGGTGCCGGAGCAACCCCGGCGGACCGATGAGGCGCAGCGGCGAGGCCTCCGGATGCTGCAGGCGGCGCGCCACCAGAAGGGTGGGGAGGTGGATGACGTGGTCGCCGTGGAAGTGGGTGATCAGGATCGCCTCCAGCTCGCCCACCGAGCCCCCGAGACCGGGGAGGAGGCTGGTCACCGGCGCCCCACAGTCCAGGAGCAGTTTCCGGTCCACCAGGTGCGCTGAGTTGTGCCCGATCTCGGAGAAGGCGGCCCCGCTGCCCAGGATGCTCAGCTTCAGCTCCCCTTTCATCCCCGGGCCCTCGCTCTGGCCACCGCCACCTCGCGCACCGGTGCCGGCCGGGACCCACGGCCCTGGGCCCGCAGGGCGGCCCAGAGAAGGCGGGGGTACGCACCTCGCACCTCGCCCCAGCCGGCCACCAGCTCCGCGCGAGCTCGCTCCCGGGCGCGGCCGAAGGCCAGCTCGTCGCCGGCGACGGCCACCTTCTTGAGCCCGGCCCTCAGAGTGGGGTCACGCCTCAGCGAAGCGCAGAGCTCGGCCAGCTCCGTGAGGGTGCGCCCCTCCGGCCGTGGCTCCCCGGCCAGCCGCAGCGGCAGCTCCAGCCGCCGCCTCATCGCCTCGGGCGAGCTGACCCGGCGCCACCAGGCCCAGACGAGGACCAGGAGCAGGATCGAGGCGGCTCCACCGGTTCCGACGGCGAGGGCGGGCACTACCTGCCGGGGCCGGCGGACCACCCGGGCCCCGCGGCCGGCCCCGGCGGGGACGCTCCGGACCCCCGGGTGGGGCGCCCGGACCGACGGAGGGGGAGCCGGCAGCGGGGCCACCCTGGCGGCC
>JAJZGN010000185.1 GCA_021798435.1 bacterium
CAGGGGTGACTGGGCTGACGAGCTGATTCCGGATGTCGGGCTCGCCCCCACCCGGCGGCGGGGGCGCTTCAACGCTACTATCGGCCCCGGCTCCATCTTGGATAGCGTCGCTGCAGTGGCCTTGGCGGCAGCCTGCGGTGACCCAAGTGTCGCGGTGACGATCTCGAAGTCAGCCTGGGACCGAGCCCGCAACGATCAGAGCCGGACCAACCTGCCCTCGGCCGAGGCGGTCCGCCAGCGCTTCGGACTAGCGTGGCGGGGGATCCTGGAGCTCGCCCTGACCGACCGCTCGCAGCGGACCAAGCTGCTCGGTCAATGGGATGGATCTCACTTCGCGGGATGGGGGCCGACAGGTCCCGAAGAGGCGCTCCGGGCAATGAGAGTAGTCGCGATCCGCATTGGCCATGCGCCCGCCCCTTTCGAGTACGACGAGGTGGCCAGGGCGATGGAGACCGAGTCTGGGCGGCGCCGCACCGGGAGACCCTTGCTCTTGCCGCGCAGCGTGTACGTCGTCAACGAGTTCAAGTCTTGGAGCGCGGCCCTGCAAGAGGCCGGATTGGAGCCGAGGCCAGGCCACCCAAGGTCGGCGCGCGTCGCTCCCCTAGTGGAGACCCTGGACCAATTCATTGAGGAGGTCGGGTTTCTCCCCAACAGTGCGTACTTCCTGGAGTGGTGCCGCCGCAGGGACATCCCCACCGCCAGGCTCGTCGGCGGGTGGGAAGGCGTGGTTGCTGACGTCCGCCGGCTGCGCGCCGCGCGCGGTGAGTCCACGCCCGAACACGCCACCCGCCCCAAGGACCTTCCCCCACTGCCAAACCCAGTGCCCCGAGTTCGCCGGATGGCGTTCCGGCACTCCCGAGAGGCGATCATAGCTTCGCTGCGCCGGTACGGAGAGTTGCACCTGCCACCTGGGGGCATGCCCCGACGGAACCATTACCTGGCCGCCTGCCAGAAGGACCCCAAGCTGATCTGGCCGAGTGCGATGACTGGCCATGGAAGATTCCACGACCTCTGCCTGGAGGCGGGCATCGAATGAGGGCGCTCACCCGGCGGACGGTCCCCGAGCATCTGCCCGAGATCACGCGGTACTCCGACGACCCCGCCCTCGCCTCTCCTCACACCCTGATCGCCATGGTCAAGGGCATGCCGCAGATCCGGGCCGAGCTCCAGATCGCGTACCACAGGGCCTATGAGTGGGGACCAGACCGGATGCGGGGCGATTGGGCCCTCGCCTACCTGGCCTTTGTTATCTCCCGGATACCCGACATCGAGCCCTGGTGCCAGAGGGTCCGGGCCGATCACTCGCTCTGGGCAGCCTGCGACTTCGCGCAGGTCCCGTCGTACCGGCTGGTGCACCTGCGCTTCACGGAGATGGAGGGGATGGCGGATTCCTTCGAGGAGGCTGCGGCCATCCTGATCCAGAAAGCAAGGGCCAAGGACCAGCGCGTGGGCGCCTGGTGGCACCTGGACGCCAGCGAGGCCGAGACCCACGCCGCGCCCCAGCACGACTGCACCGCGTACGACGATTGCCCGACGGCCAAGACCGGCCGGCGCAATCCCCGGATGCAGCGGGTCGGCACCGCGACCGCCAAGGCGACCCGGCAACTCCTGGCGGCGATGCCAGTCGAGGACGTGGCCGCCGCAGTCTCCGTGGAGGGCCTGCGCGTGATCCCGGTCGGGGCCAGCGTCGTTGACCACGAGCGCAAGGGGCGCCGCTTCACCTCGGGTGGCCACTGGTGGTTCACCAGGGACATGGATGCCGGGGTGAGGGCGTACTCCCGCGGAAGTAGGGTGGTCAAGGCGTGGCACGGCTTTCTCCACATGGAGGTGATCGACCACTTCACCCACGCCCCGCTCGCCAGCCGGCTGATTCCCGCCGATCAACAGGAGCACGCCGCCTACGAGGCACTCTTCCAGCGAGCCCAGGGGCACCTCGACGCCCTCCCGTACCTCGTCGCCGGCGATGCCGGGTACTCGGTGGAGCACGTGTTCAAGTTCAACAGCAACTTGGGGGTGGGATCGGTCTTCCCGTTTCGCCGCCACGCCGGCAGCGAGTCGGCGCACCGCCAGCCGACTGATGTCTACGACGAGCACGGCATCCCCAACTGCCGCCGCTGCGGAGGGGAGTCGAATTTCGTCCGATTCGCGGTGACCAGGGGGAAGGGGCGGCTCTGGTTCCGCTGCCGGCTGCCCCAGTCGCAGAAGTGCCAGGGCGAGCAGAGCATCTTCTGCGACGAGGCGCCCCGTCACCTGCTCCCGGTCTGGCGAATCGAGGAGGCGTACGCCGCCATGCGGGTCTCCCACCAGTCCTACGAGCACAAGCACCGCGACCTGCGCATCCAGTACCTGGTCGCGCCTGACTGCCTGGCGCTCAGACCAAAGCGCCCAGGGATGGGCTGGCAGCAGCTGCGGGCGTCGGCGGCCATGCTCATCGAGTGGCTCCGAGTGCTCCAGCGGGCCGGCTGGGGCAAGGCCAAGGCGACGGTCGACACCGCCCGCGTATCCAGCGGGGGCACGATGGTGAAGCGCCTGCTCGAGCAGCGAGCGGACCGCCGGGCCGCAGCCCGAGCACCCACCGGGTCCGACCCACCGGTCAACCTTGTACCACCAGCCGCCTGAACTCGACCGCCCGCCCGACGGGAGGAGTTCGACGCAGCTTCAGATAGGCCGACCGCCCCACCGAGCCCGCTAAGACGGGTTCCGGCCCCACCACTGGCCTCGGTTCGCCCACCCCGGCACGCTCGAGCCGACTTCAGTTGCCCTCAATTGCCCAAAAAACGCCCATTCGGGCCAACCTTGCAACTCTCTTTGCAACAACCCTGGTGGAGGCGCCGGGAATCGAACCCGGGTCCGAAGACGCGTCCCACAAGACCTCTACGTGTGTAGCCCGGATATTGATCTCGCCGCGGCGGCGCCTCCGGACGGGCTCCGCCGAGACCAGCTGCAGTTTTCGTCCCCAGCGGCGCTGCGGCGCCACCGCCAGGCTAGCCCGCTGTATTAACGTCGGATCCGGGCGTCGTGGGCGCCCGCCCGGTCGACGTCAGGCCTGGGCCTGAGCTTTTGGCACTACCTCCTGATCAGATCAGGCGGCGTAGGCCAGAGCCGGTTGGCTCGAGTGGTTGGCAGTTAATGCCTTTCCCGGTTTTACGAGCCCGGGGCTCGACACGCCATCTCGCAATCCACGTCCCCGTCGAAGCCACACGCCCCCAGGGGAACCAGGACTGAACTATACCCCCTGCCGGGGAGCTGTCAACCGGCAGCCTTCCAGTTACGGGCCAGGGCCCGTTGCATCTCGCGCTTGGCGTCCCGCTCCGCCAGCGCCGCCCGCTTGTCATGCTCCTGCTTGCCCCGGCACACCCCGAGCTCCACCTTGACCCGGTTGCGGCGCAGGTGCAGGTCAAGTGGCACCAGGGTGATCCCCGGCTGCTTGGCCAGGCCCAAGAGGTGGTCGATCTCCCGGCGGTGGAGCAGGAGTCGCCGGGCGCGGAGCGGCTCATGGTTTTGCCGGTTCCCATAGAGGTGGGGCCGGATGTGGGCCCCCAGCAGGAAGGCCTCACCGCGCTCGATCCGGACGTACGCCTCGGTGATCTGGGCTCCTCCGGCACGGAGCGAACGGACCTCTGTCCCCTGCAGCTCCAGCCCCGCCTCCAGCTGCTCCAGCACCCGGTACTCGTGCCAGGCCCGCTTGTTGCGGGCAAGAATGGGCGAGCTGGTGGCCCCGGTCAAGTGGGCTGCCCGGCTGGGGCCCGCCGACCCCGCAGGAAGGCGGCTGCGGTCATGGCGCGGCCGCCCGGAGGCTGGACCAGGTCGATCTGGAATCCGCCGGAGGCGGTGGGTACGACCACAGACCCCGGCGGGCTGGTGGATGCCAGGTCGAGCCGGGCGCTGCCGGCCAGCAGCTTCACCTCCGTCCCCCCTAGCTCCGCCGTCACCCCCGGCCAGGGCTGGAGCGCCCTGAGCCGCCGCTCGATCTCCTCGGCTGGCTGCTCCCAGCTCACCCGGCTGTCGGCCCGCGAGAGGCGCGGCGCGTACGTCGCCTTCTCCTCCGCCTGTGGCTGGGGAACGATCCTCCCCTCCTCCATGAGCTCCAGCGTCGCTGGCAACAGGCGGGAGGCGACCACTTCGAGGGCCGCCTGAAGAAGGGGGGTGGTCGCCTCCCTGTCGAT
>JAJZGN010000186.1 GCA_021798435.1 bacterium
CCTCACCGCCGGGGTGGTGGGTCTGGGAGCCGCTGGCTCGGCGATCGCCCAGCTGCTCATGCACCATCAGGGGCGGCCGGTGTACGGCACCGGAAGGACCCCCGACTCGATCGAGCGGCTGGAGGCCGGGCACGGGATCGCCGTGGAGCTGGACGAGCTCCTGCGCCGCTGTGACCTGGTCATAGCGGCCACCGCCCAGCCGGGGCTGATCCGGCCCGAGCAGGTCCGCCCCGGGCAGATCATCTTCGCCATCTCCAACCCCCTGCCGGAGATCGAGCCGGAGGCGGCCATGGAGGCCGGGGCGGCGCTGGCGGTGGACGGCTCGGTGGTCAACAACCTGCTGGGGTTTCCAGGTCTCTTCCGGGGTGCCCTGGACACCCGCTCCCGGCGCTTCAACACCGAGATGTATCTCGCGGCGGCGCTGGCGATCTCCTCCCGGGCGCAGCACGACGAGGTGGTGCCGGACTCGCTGGACCCTGCCGTCCACCGGGCGGTGGCGCGGGCGGTGGCCCGGGCCGCGGTGGCGACCGGCGTCGCCAGGGTGGAGCCATCCCCGGAGTACTTCGAGGACTGGACTCCCGCGGTGGGGTGAGACCCGCTCCGCCGTACGATGGGAAGGTGGAGATCGCGGCGCTGGCGGATTCCGAGCTGGACTCGCTTCGGCCGCTTCTGATCGAGCTGCTGGCCCACGACGCCGCCCCCACGCCCACCCCCGGCCTCCGCCACCGTCTGGACGCCTCCCTGCCCCGCACCCGAGCAACCTTCGTGGGCGAGAACCACGTCTTTGCGGCTCGGAGCTCCGGCGCCGTCCTGGGATTCTGCTGGTGCGTCCTCTTCGACCCCGGGACCGGCTTGGAGGGCGAGGTGGCGGAGCTCTTCGTCCACCCCGACGCGCGGGGCCGGGGGCTGGCCACCAGGTTGTTGCGGGAAGCCACCCGGCTCTTTCGCCAGCGGCAGGTGACCTTCGCCACCGTCTGGACGGACCACGCCAACCGGCCCGCGGTCAGCGCCTACCTCGAGGCGGGCTTCTCACCGACCCGGCAGCTCGTGCTCACCTGGGACCCGGACCATGGCCGGAGCTGACCCCTCCTCGCCGGCAGGGGCCGCGCGCTCCGCCGCCCGGGGGATGCTGGCGGTGGCCGCGGTGGCGGCGGCGGTCGGCGTTGCCGTAGGAGGAGGGGTGGCCTTCCTGGCCTACCGGCAGCTGTCGTCGACCCCCACCGCACCGGTGGTGAACCCGGGCGGCGGCGGCGGATCCAGCCAGGGCACTTCGCTGAGCTCAGTGGTCGCCGCGGTGGCCCCCTCGGTGGTCCAGGTCATCAGGGAACATGGCTCCGCAGCTCCGAGCGCCGCCAGCGTCTCGGACGGCTTCGTGGCCTCCTCCACGGGCCTGGTGGTGACCAGCGAGGCGTCGGTGGCCGGGGCGTCCGGGGTGGAGGTGGTCCTGGCCGGCGGGGAGCTGCTGCCGG
The DNA here is from genome assembly GCA_021798435.1 of bacterium. Taxonomy (GTDB): domain Bacteria; phylum Chloroflexota; class Dormibacteria; order Aeolococcales; family Bog-877; genus JAJYXT01. Next base: position 1,470 of record JAJZGN010000186.1, read on the forward strand.
CCACAATTGCCAGCTCGGATCCCCACACCGGAATCGTCCTCCTGCAGGTGAGTTCCGACGCCCTGCCACCGGCGCTGGGCTTCTCTTCGACCCCGGCGCTGGGCTCGACCGCCATCGCCATCTCCGCCTCTCTGGGAGGTTCGGTCAGCGTGGACGTGGGGACCGTTTCCGAGCTGGGGATCACCGCTTCCGTCTCCGACCCCACAGCTCCAGGGGGCAGCGCCACCTGGGATGGCATGATGCGCACCGATGTCCCCGAGCCTCCGGGAAGCTCAGGTGCCCCCCTGGTGAACTCCACCGGCCAGGTGGTGGGGATCCTGGCCGGGACGCGGACGGTCCCGGCCAATTCGGGGTCGGGGTACTTTGCGCTGGATGCGTTTGAGGCCGACTACCTGGCTTCGGCCATCGGCACCAACGGGGCCGGCCCGCCCCCGGTTGGGCTCGTGACCCAATACCTGACCCCGGCCACCGCGGCGGCGCTGCAGCTGCCCGCCGGCGCCGAGATCTTGGCGGTGGACCCGGGATCCGCCGCCGCAGAGGCCGGTCTCAGGGTGGGGGACGTGGTGGTTCAGGTGGACGGCTCGGCCGTCCAGGGCACCGGGGCCCCCAAATACCCTGACCTGGCCGACCTTCTCACCGCGCTCGGCCCCGGCGCGCAGGCGGCGCTCTCAGTCCAGGAGGGGGGCCAGCGGCGCAGCGACACTCTCACGGTGCCGGTGGGCTGAGGCCCATCCAGAGCGGCCGGGCCCACTTGGTACGCTTCTCGGGATCCCGGGCCGGCGGGCCACCACCATCTGGTTGAATTCGGGGAGGAGCTCGTGGAGATTTCCTGGCTGGGCGGCGACGCCCTTCTGCTGCGCGGGAGGGACGCCCGGGTGCTGCTGGCTCCCCAGGCCTCTCCGGTGCCCTCGGCGGTGGACATCGTGGTTGGAGGTGGTGAGGACCAGAACGTCCTGAGGCCGGAGAGCGGCCCGCAAGTGGTGGCACGCCCCGGGGAGTACGAGCTGCGGGGGGTCACGGTCCGGGGGGTGCTCCTCGACGGCGGCCCGGTCTTCGTGGCCACCGTCGACGACGTGCCCGTGCTGGCCCTGGGGCGGTGGCCCGGGAAGCTTTCGGACGAGGCCGTGGAGCAGCTCGGGGTCATCGACGTGCTGGCACTCTCGCTGGCCGGGGGAGACACGGCGGGCGCCACCCAGGCGGCGGCTTTGGTGAGCCGGCTGGAGCCGGCGGTGGTGGTCCCGGTCGGCTTCGAGCCGCTGGAGGCTCAGGTGGTGCCGGCGCTGGCGGACTTCCTCAAGGAGATGGGAGTCTCCGATCCGAAGTTCCAGCCCCGGCTGAACCTCACTGGATTCCAGGGCGGGTCTCAGGAGAGCCGGGTGGTGGTCCTGGAGGCGCGGCGCTGAGGCGCCAGGTGGTAGCATCTGCGCACATGGGTGGTGGCTGCCCGTGGGCGATGGCAGGCCGTTGATGGCCAAGTTCATCTTCGTGACCGGCGGCGTGGTCTCCGGGATCGGCAAGGGCATTACCGCCGCCTCCCTGGGTACCGTGATCAAGGCCCGGGGCCTGTCGGTCTCGCTGCAGAAGCTGGATCCCTACATCAACATCGACCCGGGGACGATGTCCCCGTACCAGCACGGGGAGGTCTTCGTCACCGACGACGGGGCCGAGACCGACCTTGACCTGGGCCACTACGAGCGCTTTGTCGACACCTGCCTCAGCAAGGCCAGCAACGTCACCACCGGCAAGATCTACAGCGAGGTCATCGCCAAGGAGCGGCGGGGCGACTTCCTCGGTGCCACTGTCCAGGTGATCCCCCACATCACCAACGAGATCAAGGACCGGGTCCGGCGGGTGGCCGAGGAGTCGGACGCTGACGTGGTGATAGTGGAGGTCGGGGGCACGGTGGGCGACATCGAGTCGCTGCCCTTCCTGGAGGCCATCCGCCAGCTGAAGAACGACGTCGGCCGGCGCAACACCTTCTACGTCCACGTGACCCTGGTCCCCTTCGTGGAGGCCAGCGAGGAGTTCAAGAGCAAGCCGACCCAGCACAGTGTCCAGACCCTGCGCGGGATCGGCATCCAGCCCGACGCCATCATCTGCCGCTCCCGGCAGCCGCTGGGCGCAGGGGTCCGGGACAAGATCGCCCTCTTCGCCGACGTGGACCCATCCGCGGTGATCAGCATCCCTGACGCCCGCACCATCTACCAGGTGCCGCTGATGCTCGAGGAGAGCGGCCTTGGCAAGTACTTGGTCGAGCAGATGGGGTTGGAAGCTGCCCGCGCCGACCTGACGTCCTGGCAGAGGCTGGTGGATCGGACCCTCTCGGCCGAGGATCGGGTGCTGGTCGGGATCGCCGGCAAGTACGTGGCCCTGCCGGACGCCTACATCAGCGTGACCGAATCCCTGCGCCACGCCGCCGTCGCTCACGGGGTGGGGCTGGACGTCCGCTGGATCAACACTGAGACCTTGGAACCCGGGGATCGGACCCCCTTTGAGGGGTTGCACGGGCTGGTGATCCCGGGAGGATTCGGCCATCGCGGGATCGAGGGCAAGATCGCCGCCTCCCGCTATGCCCGACACCACCAGCTCCCCTTCCTGGGGCTCTGCCTGGGCATGCAGTGCGCCGTGATCGACGTGG
>JAJZGN010000187.1 GCA_021798435.1 bacterium
GCCGATCCCCACCGCCATCCCCCCTTGGCAGAGCACTATGGCGTTGGACTTCACCTGGGCCACGACCCGCCAGGCCAGCTCCAGCTGCTCCCACTCCTCGGGGCTGGGCTGCCTCTCCGACACCACCTCCATCTGAGGCTCCCCCTCCGTTCCGGGATCCGGCTCCTGGACCAGCACCCCGCCCGAGATCGAGCGCAGCTCCAGGGCCGGGCCGGGAGGCGGGGCCTCCAGCACCCGCATCCGCTCCCGGCGCGCCAGCCGCCGCCGGGCGCCTGGGGTCACCTCCGGGGCCAGCACCAGCTCCAGGAAGTGGGAGGAGATGAGCTCCGCGGCCCGCTCGTCGAGCGGGCGGTTGAGGGCCACCACCCCTCCGTACGCGGAGCGGGGATCGCAGTCGTAGGCCCGCTGGAAGGCCTGGGCGCTGTCCTCACCGAGGGCCACCCCGCAGGGGTTGGTGTGCTTCACCAGGGCCGCGGCGGGCCCCCTGAGGCCCCCGACGAGGCGGTGGGCGGAGTCCGCGTCCAGCCAGTTGGTGTATGAGAGCTCGGGTCCCTGGAGCTGGTGCGACCGGGCCACCCCGGGGGAGTTGGGCGCCGCGTACAGGGCGCCGCGCTGGTGCGGGTTCTCCCCGTAGCGGAGCTCCCTCACCCTGGCGAGGGGAAGGGTCAGCCAATCGGGCCAAGCGGCGGCCCCGGTCTGGCGGCCGAGGTGGGCTGCGATCTGGGCGTCGTAGGCGGCGGTGAGGGAGAAGGCGTCAAGCGCCAGGGAGAGGAGCAGCTCCTCTCCCAGCCCCCCGGCGTCCAGCTCCTCCAGCACCCGGCGGTATTGCGAGGGCGAGGAGAGGGCGGCCACCCAGCGCCAGTTCTTGGCGGCCCCGCGCAGGAGGGTGGGGCCGCCGATGTCGATCTGCTCCGCCACCTCGGCGAGCGGCAGCCCGGCCGCCACCGCGGCCGCGAAGGGGTAGAGGTTGACGACCACCACGTCGAAGGGGAGGTGGCCGGCCGTTCGCAGCTCCTCGAGGTCGGAGGCCAGATCGCGCCGGGCCAGGATCCCGGCGTGGATCGCCGGGTGCAGGGTCTTGACCCGTCCACCCATCATCTCCCCCACTCCTGTCACCTTCGGAACCGGGGTCACGGGAAGCCCGGCGGAGACGAGCTCCCGCTCCGTCCCCCCGGTGGCCACCAGCTCCACCCCGTGAGCCAGGAGGCCCCGGGCCAGCTCCACCACCCCCTGCTTGTCGTGGACCCCGAGGAGGGCGCGCCGGGGTTTCACGGCGCCCCCTCCAGAACCAGGACCCGCCGGCCCTCCACCTTGAGCCGCCCCTCGGCGAGGAGCGCTAGGGCGGCGGGGAGTATCCGCCACTCCTGCTCGTGGATCCGCGCCAGGAGGGTCTCCTCGGTGTCCTCCTCACGCACCGGGACCGGCGCCTGCATCACGATCGGCCCTCCATCGGCCGCTCCCGCATCCACCAGGTGGACGGTGCACCCGGTCACCTTCACCCCGTGCTCCAGCGCCTCCGAGACCGCGTTCATGGTCCCGGCGAAGGCGGGCAGCAGGCTGTTGTGGAGGTTCAGGATCCGCCCGGCAAAGGTGGCCAGCAGCGGCTCGGTGAGGATGCGGTCATAGCCGGCCAGGACCAGCAGGCTCGCGCCCTTCGAGTGGAGCCAGTTGGAGATCTCGAGGTCCCGGCGGACCGGGTCCTGGCCGAACTGGCGAGCGGGGAAGGCCCGGGCCGCCACCCCTCGCTGGACCGCGGCGGCCAGGGCGGGGCAGGAGGGACGGTTGCTGGCCACGGCCACCACCTCGGCGGGGTAGGTGGGCTCGGCCGCGGCCGCCAGCAGGGCCAGGAGGTTGGTGCCCCGCCCGGAGACCAGCACCCCGGCGCCGGGCCTCCCGGCAGTCAGGCCAGCACCACCCGGTCCCGCCCGGCCCCGGCGACGACCTCTCCCACTGGAAAGCACCCCAGCTCGGAGACCGCCCGGGCGGCCGATGCGGCATCCATGACGCAGATCATCCCCACCCCCATGTTGAAGGTGCGCCACATCTCGTCGTCCGCCAGGTGGCCCAGCCGCTGGATCGCCCGGAAGAGCGGAGGCACCTCCCAGCCCTCGACCCGCACCCGGGCGAGTGTCCCCTCGGGCAGCACCCTGGCCAGGTTCTCCTGGATGCCTCCCCCGGTGATGTGGGCCAGGGCGTGCAGCCCACCCAGCTCCCGGATGAGCCGGACCTCGGCGAGGTAGGGGCGGTGGGGGGTCAGGAGCTCCTCACCCAGCGACCCCTGCCCGCCGGGCACGGGCTGGGCGAGGTCGATCTCCAGCTCGGCCACCAGCTGCCGGACCAGGGTGTAGCCGTTGGTGTGCAGGCCACTCGAGGCCAGGCCCACCAAGAGGTCCCCGGGGCGGACCCGGGCAGGGCCCAGCAGCTGGTCCTCGACCCCCATCCCCACCAGGAAGCCCGCCAGGTCGTAATCGCCTATCCCGTACACCCCGGGCATCTCCGCGGTCTCTCCGCCCACCAGGGAGCAGCCCGCCCGAAGGCAGGCGGCGGCCATCCCCTCGGCAACCTCGGCCAGGACCTCAGGGTCGATCCTGCCGGTGGCGAAGTAGTCGAGGAAGAAGAGCGGCTCGGCCCCGGTGGTCAGGACGTCGTTGACGCAGTGGTTGACGATGTCCTCTCCGATCCCCCGGTGGCGGTGGAGGGCCACCGCCAGCTTGGTCTTGGTGCCCACGGAGTCGGTGGAGGACACCAGCACCGCCCCCTTGGGGAGGTCCCGGGGCAGCCTCCAGACCGCGGCGAACGGCCCGATCCCCGCCGCCAGCGGGGGCAGCCAGGTGGTGGCCGCCAGCTCCGCCACCCTGGCCACCGCCTCCGCCGCCCGCCCCCGGTCCACCCCGGCAGCGGCGTACCGCGAGGCCGGCCGGTCCACCCCCACCGTCAGCCCTCCAGCGCCAGCTTGTCCATCTCCAGCTGCTGGGGCACCTGGAGCGGGTAGGCCCCGTCCAGGCAGGCGAAGCAGAACCCGGCTCCGCTCGGCCCGGACCGCAGCGCCCAGCGCAGCCCCTCGAGGCTGAGGTAGTCGAGGGAGTCGGCCCCCAAGATCCGGCCCACCTCCTCGGCGCTGCGCCCAGCGGCGATCAGCTCGCTGCGGCTGGCGATGTCGATGCCCATGAAGCAGGGGAAGCGGATCGGGGGGGAGGCCACCCGCATGTGCACCTCCCGGGCCCCGGCCCGGCGCAGCGCCTCCACGATCTGGCGGGAGGTGGATCCCCGGACGATGGAGTCGTCCACCAGCACCACCCGCTTGCCGGAGAGGACATGGGGCATGGGGTTGAACTTGAGTCGGACCCCCGCCTCCCGCAGCCCCTGCTGGGGCTGGATGAAGGTCCGGTTGATGTAGCGGGACTTGATCATCCCCTCCGCGAAGGGGGTGTGGCTGGCCTCCGCGAACCCGATGGCCGCCGGGGTCCCCGAGTCCGGCACCGGGATCACGAGGTCGGCCTCAACCGGGGCCTCCTCGGCCAGCCGGCGGCCCATGGCCAGCCGCACCTCGTACAGGCTTCGTCCCTGGATCACCGAGTCCGGGCGGGCGAAGTAGATGTACTCGAAGGAGCAGGTGGCCTGGGTCCTCTCCTCTCCGAAGTGGGCGGAGTGCAGCCCCTGCTGGTCGATGGTGACGATCTCCCCGGGCTCCACCTCCCGGACCAGCCGGGCGCCCACCACATCCAGGGCGCAGGTCTCGCTGGCGACGATGTAACCGGACCCGCCGGGAGCGGAGACGTCGCCCAGCCGGCCGATGCAGAGCGGCCTCAGCCCCAGCTCGTCCCGGGCCGCCACCAGGGAGGTCCTGGTGAGGAAGCCGAGGGAGTACGCCCCCACCACCCGGGGCAGGGCCCGCTGGAGCACCACCTCCAGCCGGTCGCCGGGGGTGCGGGCCAAAAGGCCAGCCAAGACCTCGGTGTCGCTGGAGGTGTCGAACTGGTAGCCCTCCTCGAGCAGTGCCAGGCGCAGGGCCGCGGAGTTGGTGAGGTTGCCGTTGT
>JAJZGN010000188.1 GCA_021798435.1 bacterium
CCTGGCGCTCGGCGAAGGCGCTCTCGATCTGGGCCAGCATCTCGTTGAGGCTGATGGCCAGCTGACCGATCTCAGTTCGTTCGTCCACCCCCTGGACCCGCTGGCTGAGGTCGCCCCCGGCGATCTTCCGGGCGGTGTCCCGGATCCGTCGGAGCGGACGGAGGCCCAGGTCTACCAGCCACCAGGCCGCCAGGCCCAGGGCCACCAGCACCGCCGCCCCCACGAGTATCTCCAGGGTCTGGAGCTGGCTCAGGGTCGCCTCCACCGAGGTGAGCGGCATGGCCACCACGAATGGCTCCTCCGGACCGCCGGCGACCTGGACCCCGGCCAAGAGCCCGCGGAACGTGACCCCGTCGCGGTTTCCTGGAGCCGTGAAGTAGTAGGGGGCAGCGGGTATGTGGCCGGAGGTCACCGCGGCCGGCAGGACCGGCCGGGGGGTGGTCTGCGCCGAGCCCCAGACCACCCCCTCCTGGCTCCCGCCGGGCCCGATGAAGGCGGCGTAGCTGCCCTCGGGCAGGGCGGTGCTGGTGGGGCAGTAATTGTGGGTCACCTGGGAGATCACGCAGGCTTTGGCCGAGTCCACGGACTGGAGGAGGTCCTGCTCCAGCCGATTCCAGAGGGATGACTGGAGCGCCAGATAGGTGACGGAGTCGGTGGCGACCATTCCTGCTGCCACCAGGGCGATCAGGGCCAGGAGGAGCCGGAGGCGGAGGGTCACGGTCAGCCCCGGGGCAACCGCAGAACGTACCCCATGCCCCGCACGGTGTGGATCAGCGGCGGATCGACGGCGTCCACCTTCTTCCGGAGGTAGCTGATGTAGGTCTCCAGGATCCCGGCGTCGCCGCCGAAGTCATAACTCCACACGTGGTCGAGGATCTGGGCCCTGGTCAGCACCCGGCGGGCGTTGATCAGCAGGTAGCGGAGAAGGCGATACTCGGTGGCCGTGAGCTCGATCCCGTGCTCGCCCCGGCGCACCTCGCGCAGGTCCTCGTCCATCTCCAGGTCCGCGAAGGTGAGAATGTTGCGACTCTCCTGGCGGTGACCGCTGCGCCTCAGGATGACCCTCACCCGAGCGATCAGCTCGTCAAGGCTGAAGGGCTTGGTCACGTAGTCGTCCCCTCCGACCGTGAGCCCCCTAACCTTGTCCTCCGTCGCATCCTTGGCGGTGAGGAAGAGGATGGGCACGTCGACCCCGGTCGCCGCGAGGGTCCGGGCCACCTCAAAGCCGTCCTGGTCGGGGAGCATCACGTCCAGGATCACCAGGTGGGGCTTGAACTGCCGAACTTTTTCCTGCGCCTCCCGGGCGCTGCGCGCGGTCTCCGTCTCGAATTCGGCGTACCGGAGCGCCGTGGAGACCAGCTCGACCAGGTTGAGCTCGTCGTCCACCACCAGGACCCTAGTCCGCTCGCCCACGCTCGAATTGTGGACCCACTTGCTGAGAGTTGCCTGGGTGGCCGCCGAGCCGATGGCGCGGCCACTCCGAGCAAACTCTCAGGTTGGCCACAGGGCACCCCCAGCTCAGGGGATCAGAGTTGGAGCTGTCGCCGGCACGGGCCCTGCGGGCCGGTCCGGCGGCAGTCCTTCCTTCCCTCCCCGCAGCGGCCCGGCACCAGCCGGGTCGCTGTATTTTTGCGCCCCGCTCGGCTTCCGGGCAGGGGTGGAATCGCCCCCCTGGGGGGCGGGTGGTCGCCCGGGTGCGCGCTTCTTGGTGCTCCTAGCCTGGAATCCAGGCGGACGGCGCTGCCGCCACCAAGAGGGGAGTCGCGTGCTGCGGATCTGGGTGGTCCTGCTGCTGGCGGTCGCCACCCACGAGGGGGCCCACTTTCTGCACCTGCACCGCCTCGCCGCCCGGCCCCGCCCCACCATCGGCATCCTCGGCCCCGGCTGGGAATTCGAGTCCGGTCACCTAAACGACCGGCAGCTGCGCCTCGTCTGGGCCGCAGGGCCGATAGCCGAGACCCTGGTATGGGGAACTGCGGCGGCAATCGCCCGAGGTTCGGCGGGCCCCCTGCTGACGCTGCTCTTGGGTCAGCTGCTGGCCAACACTCTGCTTCCCGGCAGTGACCGCTGGAAGCTGGCCCAACCTCAGGGCGATCGTCATAGCCAACTCCGCGCCCGTAGGGGCGGGCGGCAGCGCCGGGGCGGGAATCCGAGGCCGCCCCGAGTGAATCCGGTCTGACCGCTCAAGGTCACTCCCAGAGTGCCGCCACCGAAAGGTAGCGCTCGCCACTGTCATAGGTGAAGGTGAGAACCCTGGCGCCATCTCCCATCTGCGGCTCCAGGGATGCCACGGCGGCCAGCGACGCGCCGGACGAGATCCCCACCAGCACGCCCTCTTCCCGGGCCGACCGACGGGCATACGCGAACGCCTCCTCCGCGGACACCTGGATCACGCCGTCCAGAAGTTCCTGACGCATCACTCCGGGCACGAAGCCGGCGCCGATACCCTGGATCGGGTGCGGGCTGTGGGCTCCCCCGGACAGCACCGGCGACAGGGCCGGCTCGACCGCGTACACCTTCAACCCAGGCCATCGCTGCTTCAAAACCTCGGCGCAGCCGGTGATGTGCCCCCCGGTTCCCACCCCCGTGACCAGGTAGTCGAGCCCATCAGGGAAGTCCGCGGCGATCTCCTCCGCCGTGGTCCGGCGGTGGACATCGACGTTGGCCGGATTGTCGAACTGCATTGGCATCCAGGCTCCCGGGGACTCCTCGACCAGCTCCCGGGCCCGGGCGATCGCGCCCCTCATCCCCAGCTCTCGCGGTGTGAGGTCGATCTCCGCCCCGTAGGCCGCCATCAGCTTGCGCCGCTCGACGGAGAACGACTCGGGCATCACCAAGATCAGGCGATACCCCTTCACCGCGGCCACCAGGGCGAGGCCAATCCCGGTGTTCCCGGAGGTGGGTTCGATGATGACCGACCCCGAGTCGAGCAACCCCCTCCGCTCTGCGTCCTCGACCATGGCGAGGGCGATCCGATCCTTGATGCTGCCCCCGGGGTTGGTGCGCTCCTGCTTGAACCAGACCTCCACCCGGCGGTCGAAGAGGTGGTTGATCTTCACGACAGGGGTTCTGCCGATGGTCTCGAGAATGCTCTCAGCTCTCAATTTGCCTCCCCGGCCCGGGTTCCGGCCGTGCTCAGATGACGAAGTCGGGCGGGTCCAGCATCTCCCCCACCTGTCGGACCCGGACCTGACTGGAATGGTAGACGAGGGAGTAGGGAGCCACGCTGGCGGTGAGCCAGACGTTTCCGCCGACCACGGAGTCATGCCCCACCACGGTGTCACCCCCCAGCACGGTGGCGTTGGCGTAGATCACCACCCGATCTTCGATCGTGGGGTGGCGCTTGGTACCACTGGCGTCCTTGGCCACGCTGAGGGCGCCGAGGGTGACCCCCTGGTAGAGCTTGACCTCGTCGCCAATGACCGCGGTCTCCCCGACCACGATCCCGGTCCCGTGGTCGATGCACAGCGCTCGACCGATCGAGGCCCCGGGATGGATGTCGATCCCGGTCCGGGCGTGCGCCACCTCGGCGAACAGCCGCGGGAGCACGGGCAGGCCCTGATGGTGGAGGTGATGGGCGATCCGGTGGGTGCCCATGGCCAGGAAGCCGGGATAGGCGGAGATGACCTCGTCCAGACTCTCCGCGGCCGGATCCCCCGCCAGGATCGCCTCCGCGTCCCTGGCCACCTGCTCCCGAATCAGGCCCAGAGACAAGAACAGGTGCTGAGACACCATCCGCCCCCGGTTCTCATCCACGATCCCTCGAACCAGTTCGCAGAGCCGAAGCTGAAGGCTCTTAAGTTCAGCCAAAATGTCCCCCCGGTCGCGGATGACCGTCGATGCCAGCTGGGGAAAGAGGAGCCCCAGGAGGTCGTCCATCCAGCCTTCCACCTCCCGGCGCAGGGGTATCCCGCGGCTGCCGTCGCGGTGGGCGGCGGCTAGGTCACGGACCAGGTCGGGATCTGGGTCCACACCCCGATTCTCCCAGCCGTGGCCAGCCCGGATGCCCCTGGCATCGCAAC
>JAJZGN010000189.1 GCA_021798435.1 bacterium
GAGACGTCGGAGTACTCCTCGAGGAGGGCCTGGGTCACATGGGACTTGATGACCGAGTACTGGGGGTGGGTAGTGTGGCGCTGCTCTGGCTGGCGCGCACTCTCCGCCCGCTCCCGCCAGCCCGGCCCTGCGGCCGGGGCTGCCGCCTTGGCGGCCGGGGTCGGAGCCGCTGCCTGACGCTGCGCCTCCTGCTTCTCGGCGGCCTCGGTGACCGCGCCAGCCAGCCTGGAGCCCTGGGGCGCCGGTGAAGAGGCGGGGATGACGGCCGGGGCTCCGGTCTCGGCCTCCGTCTCGCCCTGGTTGCGGACCCGCTCAAGCAGTGACATCTGGGAGTTGCTCCTCGGCTACTCTAACGCCGCAGGCTGAACCGGTGGCCCGCCTGGGGCTTGGACTCCAGCTTGATCTCCGACGCTGGCTCGGAGGCCGGGTCCAGGCTCCGGGCCAGGGCCCTGAAGAGCGAGGTCAGCTCGGCGTCCGGGTGGCCCACCACGACGGGCACCGCCCGATGAATTGAGCCCCCCACCAGCCGCGGCTCCGAGGGCAGCTGCACCCGGACCGGGAACTTCAGGTTGCGCTCGATGCTGGGGGAGTCGTAGATGGCGTGGGCGTCGTGCCCATTGATCACCACCACGATCCGGTCGCGCTCCACCCGGAGCGACTCCAGGGTCTTCAGCATGAGGCGGGTGTCCTTTATGGCGGGGATAGTGAGCTGGCCGACGACGACGATCCGGTCAGCCGCGTCGACCACTTCCAGGGCAGCTTCCGACAGCTGGCTCGCCGTGTCGACCACGACCCAGTCAAACTCTCGTCGCAAAATGTCGACGATGGAGCGGACGTGCTCGGCCCGCACCAGGTCGCCGTACTCGGGGCTGAAGGGGCCCAGAAGCACCCTGAGCCCCAGGGGGCCGTCCGCCAGCACGTCGTCCACGAACTCCCAATCGGGCTGGGACTCGCCGTCCACCAGCTCGGTGATGGTCTTGGCGTGGTCCAGGTTGAGCATCACGCCGACGTCCCCGAACTGCAGGTCCAAATCGACCAGGCACACCCGGGCTGAGGTCTCGGCCCGAAGCGCCAGCGCCAGGTTGACGGCCACGACGCTCTTGCCGCTGCCGCCCTTGCCGCTGAGGACCGTCACCAGCTTGCCCCGGGAGGGTGGCTGCTCTCCCTCGGCCCCGGCCGCCGACTTGGGAAGGTAGGCGCCCTTCTTGGACTCCAGCTCGTAGACCCGACGGATGCTGGCCACCAGCTCGTCCCCGGTGAACGGCTTGATGAGGAACTCCCGGGCCCCGGACTGCATCGCCCGGCGCAGGTAGTCGCGCTCCCCCTGGACCGACATGATAACCACCGGGCACTGGGGTAGCTCCACCGCCAGCTGCTCGGTGGCGGTGATCCCGTCAACGCCCGGCATGTTGACGTCCATGAGCACCACGTGGGGCTGGAGCCGGCGGGTCACCTCGAGCCCTTCCTTGCCGTCCCCGGCGTCGCCGACCACCTCGATGTCCTCCTCGAAGGAGAGGAGCTTCTTGAGGTTCTCCCGGGTAGAGGGGATGTCGTCCACCACCACCACCCGGATCACGCCGGGACCCCGAGCTTGAGGCGACCCACCGGACTTCCTTCCCTTGGCCCTCCGCTCAACCGATGTTGAGGCCGAAGAGGTTCTGCAGCATCTGCGGGCTGCCCTGGCTCACCGAGCTGTTGGACGCCGAGCCCGCCGCGGTGGCGCCACAGTAGAGCACCCCCTGGTCCGACGACACCAGGTTCTGGGACTGGATCAGCGCGAACTGATCTTGGGCCAGGGTGGCGGCATCGGCCAGCACCAGCTGCTTGGCGGTGGTCTCGTTAGGGCTGCCGGAGGGCAGCGACTGCAGGGTGGTGTTGTCCTTGCTGTACTGCTTCTGGGCCTCGGAGTAGGTCTTGCTGGCCGCGGCCTGAGCCTGCTCGGCCTGCTGCAGGTCCTCCTCGATGATGGGGTTCACCGAGGTCCCGGGGCTGCACGCCTGGGTGTACTGATCGGCCGGAGTGATGGTGGTGGGGATGTAGCCGTGGCCGTAGTCGGCGGCCGAGCGCAGCGCCACGGTGTAGATGGCCCCGTCCTTCTCCAGCTCCTCGATCCCCAGCGCCTGGCTGCGGGTCACCTGGAGCACCACCAGCCCACCGCCCGCGGAGGAAGCCGCCTGCCCGGTGGTGGAGGGGCTGCCGATCCCCAGAACCAGAAGGTCCTGGTAGGTGAAGCCCACATTGCCGTTGGAACCGGTGGAGATGAAGTCGATCCGGTCACCCGCCTGGAGGTAACCCGCCACCGCCTGCTGGGAGGTGAGCGGGATGGCGATGGCCACGTCCCCGGGCGGCAGGTTGAGGCTGCCGAATGACGGCGTCTGGGTCACCTTGTTCGGCGACACCAGGGTGCCGGTGATCACCGTGTTGGCGGCGATCGGAACCACGGCGTAGTAGTCCAGGGTGCTGGAGGTGGTCGCCGGCTGGCTCACCTGGACCCCGCTGCTCTCGGAGCAGGCGGCGCCCACCAGCCTCTGACAGGAGGTGTACGCGTTGGCCGGGAGCAGCCCCTTGATTCGGGTCAGCTCCAGCATCCCCGGGGTGATCAGAGTCCCGCTGGGGATGGACACCCTCGCCACCACGACCAGGCTCCCATTGGCCGGGATGGCCGGCTTGGGGGGGGTGGCGCTGGCGCGGGTGAAGTAGTAAGCGAGCCCGAAGGCAGCGATAGCGCAGATCAGCCCGACGGCGATCCAGACCTGATTGACCCGTCCTTTCAAATCGGTCGACACCGTGGATAACCTCCGAGATAAGACGCCGGCGAGGCCGGCAGGGGGAAGCGGGCGCGCGGCGGCTCAGCCGCCGCGCGCCCCTGGGACCTAAGGGTTACTGAAGCCCGTTCTGGATGTTGTTGAAGACGTCGCTGACCCGGTGACCGACGACAGCCAGGACAACGATCACGACGATGGCGATGAGTACCAGAATCAGGGCGTACTCGACCATACCCTGCCCCTCTTCCTCCGCGTCACGGCTAGCCAGCGCCTCGGTGAGGCGGTTGCGCAGCCGCAAGTACCAAGAACTCAGCATACCTTTACAATTCCTCCAATTCCGATCTCCCTTCCGGGGCTGCATCACCCCGGGCCTAGCTATGGCAGGGCGCAGTATAGGATGGAACTACCTGCCAGTCGTGTCACCAGCCGGTAACGGTGCCGTGAACCCGGGTCGCTTCGGACGGCGGGTCAGCCGGCCTGGCCCTGGATCAGCCGCTTCAGGGCCCTGAGGTAGGTGGAGCCGTAGTTCAGGCTGGGCTGAAGGTAGGTGTTCTCCTCGAACTCGTTCCAGCTGATCCCGAACCACGCCTGGGGGTGGCTCTGGGAGTTGACGCTCCAAACCTTGTCCAGGGTCTGGACCCCGTCCCGGGGCACGCAGGATCCTCCCACCAGCTGCTTGTCGTACCCGGGGATGAAGGGGGCGAACCAGCTCTTGCCGCTGCTGTGCACCTCGGCGCCCAGGGTCTGGATGTCGGTGGCGGCGTTGGAGTTGGTCCAGGGGTTCTCGGAGGACCAGTAGTAGGAGGTGGCGTCAAGGTAGGGGGCGTCCCGAGCCCAGCTGCCCGCCGTTTCGTCGCCGATGAGGTACTCCCTCCCCCCCTCCGCGTTCCAGATGGCGGCCACTGTGGTGACCGGGTACTTGCGGCTGTCCATGATCACCACCATGGGCCGGGCGCTGAAGGAGTTGCGGAAGGCGGGATTGCCGCCGTAGGTGCTGTAGAAGTAGGAGAGGTCGGCAACGATCTCCGCCGCCGGGCGGTGGTAGTCGCCGAAGGCCGACATCGCCAGGGCGAGGCGGAAAGGGTGCTGGGGATGCGCGGCGTCGTAGGTGTCCACGGCCCTCACCAGCAGTTGAAGGCGCAGGTTGTACCCCGAGGAGCTGGTGGTCTGGGTCGGGCTGCCCGTGCCCTGCCAGCTGGCCACGAACCCCGTGATCCCGGCCGCCGCCGCCTGCTCGATCTGGGGGAGGTAGACC
>JAJZGN010000190.1 GCA_021798435.1 bacterium
ATCTTGCCTTCTCCACCCTTCACCGGGTGCTACTGGACACCTGCCGGCTGCTGGCCCCGTTCACCCCGTTCACCGCCGACGCCGTCTTCCGCGAGCTCTGCCCCGGTGGCGAAGGACGTTCGGTCCACCTCGAGGGATACCCGGAGGCTGGCCCTGGGGACTCGCAGCTGCTGCGCGAGATGGAGGTGGTCCGCCGGCTCACCGAGGAGGCGCGGGCCAAGCGGGAAGCGGCGGGCGTCCCGATCCGCCAGCCGCTTCCCCGCGCCACCGTGCTGGGGGCCGAACTCCCGGCGGATCTGGCCGCGGTGCTGGCCGAGGAGATCAACGTGCGCGAGGTCAGCTGCGTCCCGGGCGAGGGTCCGCCAGCGATCGAGCTCGACTTCGAGCTCACCCCCGAGCTGAGGCAGGAGGGCGCCATCCGCTCGCTGATCCGGCAGGTGCAGAACCAGCGCAAGGCCGCTGGGCTCCGTCCCGGCCAGCCTGCCCGCCTCTTTCTCGCGGCCCCCGAGGCACTGCTGGCAGCGGCCCGCGCGGGCGACGCACAGCTGCGGGGCCAATGCTTCCTCAGTCAGGTCGAGCTAGGTCCTGCCGGGTCCGAGGTGCCCTCCGGCTATCGCCACAGCTCCGAGGCGCGGGTGGAGGGAGAGGTGGTGCAGATCTGTCTGGACCCCTCAGATCCCCATCCCCCTATGCAGGGCGCGCCCTGACGGCCGATAATTCCCCCGCCCCCACGGTCCGTCCCTGCTCCGCAGTGGCGGCGCGGGGACCAGCGATCAAATTCGAGGTTAGCAAGCATGGCTGAAATTACCAGCGCCACCCGCGAGCGCGATCTTGCCGAGATCCGGACCCAGGTGGAGAGCGAGCGCGACCGGCTGGCCCATGAGCTCACCCGCCTGCGGGGGGAGAACCCGGGCGGGATCGGCAAGCAGGCCCCCTTCCACGAGCACCCCACCGAGCACGCCGGCGAGATGGAGGAGCACGAGCGGCTCCTGGCCATCCGGGAGAACTTGGAGCAGATGTTCGCCCAGTGCGAGGAGGCGCTGGGAAGGCTGGACCGGGGGGACTATGGCATCTGCCGGAGCTGCGGCAAGGAGATCGACATCGAGCGGTTGAAGGCGCTTCCCTATGCGACCCGCTGCATTCCCTGCAAGGAGGCCCGGCGCGACTGAGGCGTCCCGGGCCAGGACCGGGCTCGGCAGCTGGCCGGTATCAGCCCTGGCCGCGGCGGCCATCACCTTCGGCTTGGACCGGATCACCAAGTTCTGGGTGACCCGCTCCCTGGTTCCCGGGCAGGAGCTCTTCCCCAGCTGGCCGGTGCACATCCAGTACGTGGAGAACTCCGGGGCGGCCTTCAGCATCCTGCCCAACTACGACTGGCTGTTCCTATTGGTGGCGGCGGCGGTGATCGGAGCCGCCGTCTGGTACCGCCGTCGGCTGGCGGCGGAGGGATGGTGGGTGCAGGCGGCGGTGGGGATGGTGGTCGGCGGGGCCCTCGCGAATGCCATCGACCGGCTCACCCAGGGCTACGTCGTGGACTTCATCCAGCTTCCCCACTGGCCGGTGTTCAACGTCGCCGACAGCGGCATCACCGTGGGCATGGTCCTGCTGGTGGTCCGTCTCCTGCTCCAGGCCCGTGCCGACGCCTGACCCGGCCGTCCACCAGCTCCGAGTGGGGCCCTCGGACGGCGGGAGCCGGCTGGACGCCTTCCTGGCCTCCAGGCTGGGCGTCTCGCGCCAGGCGGCCCAGCGACGGCTGAGGCTGGGGCTGGTGCGGGTGGAGGCGGGGCGGGCGCTCCGCGCCTCCCTCCTGCTTCGCGAGGGAGAGACGGTGGAGGTGGAGGAGGAGCCGGTGCCCACCCCGGGGGCGGCAGATCCGGAGCCGAGGGTGGTCTACGACGACGGAGAGCTGGTCGTGGTGGACAAGCCCTCAGGGCTGGCGGTGCACCCGGCGCCCGGGCTCTCCGCCGCCACCCTAACCGACTGGTTGCGGACCCAGCCGGGGCCCTGGTCCCAGGCAGGCGGGCCCGAGCGCCCGGGAATCGTACACCGCCTGGACCGGGGAACCAGCGGCCTCCTGGCCCTGGCCCGCACCGAAACCGCCCATCTCGAGCTCTCCCAACAGCTGCGCCTTCGCACCATGGGGCGTGAGTACTGGGCCCTGGCCGAGGGGGCCATGGTGGAGGGACGAGGCCGGATCGAGGCTCCGGTGGGGCGGGAGCGGGCGCGGCCGGGGCGGATGAGCGTGACAGCGACCGGGCGGGAGGCGGCGACGGAGTTCTGGGTCCTGGAGCGGCTCCCGGCCCACGTCGTCCTCCGGCTTCGCCTGCTCTCCGGCCGCACCCACCAGATCCGAGTTCACCTGGCCCACATCCGCCACCCGGTGGTGGGCGACTCCCTGTACGGAGGCCGCGTGCAGGCGGCGCCCCGCCCCGCCCTCCACGCCGCCATGCTCCATCTTCGCCATCCCGGGACCGGCCTGGAGATGACCTTCGTCAGCCCGCTGCCCGGCGACCTTCGCTCGCTGCGGCGCAGCCTCGGGGGCTCGGAGGAGCTGGTCTGGCCCTGGCCGTCCGTGGCCGGAGTCTGAGGCGTGGCCCGGGGACGGCTGGTGGTCCTATCGGGTCCCAGTGGGGTGGGCAAGGACACCGTGATCCAGGCGGTGCGCCGCCGGCTGCCCGACCTCCAGCGCCCGGTGGCCTACACGACCCGGGCGCCCCGGCCCGGGGAGAGGGACGGCCTGGAGTATTCCTTCGTGACCCCGGAGGAATTCGCGCGCCTTCGGGAGAAGGGGGAGTTCTTGGAGACCGCCACCGTGCACGGCAACCTGTACGGGACCTCCAGGCGGCGGGTGGAGGCGCTGCGCGAGAGCGGCCGGGACGTCCTGGTCAAGATCGACGTCCAGGGGGCGGCCCAGCTTCTCGCCGACCAGCCCGAGGCCACCTTCATCTTCCTGGCTCCACCCAGTCGCGAGGTGCTGCTGGCGCGGCTCCGCGAGCGGGCCACGGAGAGCCCCACTGAGCTGGCGCGTCGGACGGAGGACGCCGACCGGGAGCTGGCCCAGGCGGGCTGGTACCACCACCTGGTGGTCAACGACGAGGTGGAGAGAGCAGCCCGGGAGGTCGTCCAGCTGTTGACCAGGGATCGGGGATGAGGGCTTTGGCTGCCACAATGGCCGGGTGATGGAGGGGAGTGGGCTGGCCCGAAGGAGGGTCCTCCTGCACGTCTGCGGCGGGATCGCCGCCGTCAAGGTGCCCTCCCTGATCACCGCCCTGCGCCAGGAGGGAGCGGAGGTGCGGGTGGCGATGACCGCGGCGGCGATCAGCTTCATCTCACCCCTGGCTCTCCAGGCCCTCTCCGGGCACCCCGTCGCCCACCCCGGGCGAGGTGGCGCCGGGGGAGAGTCCGGCATGCCCCACATCGACCTTGCCCAGTGGGCCGAGGCCCACCTGGTCGTCCCGGCCACCGCCTCCACCATCGCCCGGCTGGCCTGCGGGCTGGCCGACGACATCGTCAGCGCCGCCCTGCTGGCGAGCCCGGCTCCCCTGCTGCTGGCCCCCGCCATGGAGACCGGGATGTGGGAGAGCCCGGCCACCCAGGCCAACCTCCGGACCCTGAGGGCCCGCGGCGCCCACCTCGTGGGTCCGGCCGCAGGTCGGCTGGCGTCGGGCCATTTGGGGATGGGTCGGATGGCCGAGCCGGGGGAGATCCTGGAGGCCGCCCGCCTTCTGCTGGAGCCGGGGCGGGAGCTCCAGGGGATGGTGGTGCTGGTCACCGCGGGGGGCACCCGGGAGCCCATCGACCCGGTGCGCTACCTCGGCAACCGCAGCAGCGGCAGGATGGGCGCCGAGCTGGCCCGGGCCGCCCTCCGGCGCGGTGCCGAGGTGCACCTGGTGACCGCCGCCGACTCCCCGGAGCAGCTTCCGGGCGGCGAGCTGGTGCGGGTGGAGACGGCGGCTCAGATGCTGGAGGCCTGCCTGGAGCGG
>JAJZGN010000016.1 GCA_021798435.1 bacterium
GGCCCAGATCACCCCCATGCCCCAGCACGCCTGGGACAAGGAGTCCTCCTCGGGCGCCATCGGGAACTACGACCAGACCCCGGCGGGCGCCCAGGCGGTCTTCAACTTCCTCGACGCCCAGTCCAAGAACATCAACACCTACGCCACCAGCCCTCTGTGGAAGGTGGTGGACGGGCCGTGGCGGCTCACAACCTTCCTCAACAGCGGCTACATAGTGATGAAGCCCAACCCCAGCTACAGCGGGCCCGACAAGCCCCACATCTCCAAGCTGATCTTCGAACCCTTCGACAGCGAGACCTCGGAGGTGGATGCGGTCCGGTCCGGATCGGTGGACGTCGGCTACCTGCCCACCAGCGATTCCAACCTCACGACCCAGCTCGCTCACCAGGGCTACTCCTTCGGGGTGTGGCCGGTGTACGGCTTCAACTCCCTGTTCATCAACTTCAACAACCCCCAGGTGGGCCCGCTCTTCCACCAGCTCTACATCCGCCAGGCGCTGGAGCGGCTCATCGACCAGCCCCAGTGGATCAAGACGGCGTTGGTGGGATACGGGGTGCCCACCTACGGTCCGGTGGTGAACGGCGCCCCGGCCGTGACCGCCCCCGGCCTCAGCGCCAGCGGCTACCCGTATCCCTACAGCATCAGCGCCGCCGAGTCACTGCTGCGGCAGCACGGGTGGAGCATCGTGCCGGGAGGGACGGACACCTGCCAGAACCCTGGCTCCGCAGCCAATGAGTGCGGGCCCGGGGTGGCCAGGGGAAGTCAGCTCTCCTTCAACCTCATCTACCAGGACAACTACGCGGCCGGCCTCACGGAGATGGAGATCTACAAGTCCACCGCCAGCCACGCCGGCGTCCAGATCAACCTCAAGGGCAGCACCTTCGCTTACGCGGACGCCATCCCCTGCACCAGTTCCCAGGCCGCCTGCAGCTGGCAGATGGACGACTGGGGCGGGGCGGTCTACACCCTGCCCTACTACCCCCCTGGCGGTGGCTACTTCCGCTGCGGGGGGGCGCTGAACGCGGGCAGCTACTGCGACCAGACCGAGGTGGGGCTCTCCAACGCGGCCGTGCAGGGTGGCCAGTCGGCGCTGTTCTCCTGGGAGACCTACGTCGCCAAGCAGCTGCCGGAGCTCTGGATCCCCAACGGCGACTACCAGCTGCTGGAGGTCAAGAGCAAGCTGAAGGGGGTCCTGCCGGCCAATCCCCTGCTCGCCATCTTCCCCCAGGACTGGTACTACACCAAGTGACCTCGGGGGCGGCCGCCGCGGGCGGCCGCCCCTCCGCCCCCGCCGAGCGCGGGCAGGAGGAGTTCCGGATTTGAACCAGATTGCGACCGACTCGCCCTGGGCGTGGGTGCATTCCGAAGCCGAGGCGCAGGCCCTGGCCCAGGAGGCGGTGGACCTGGCGCTCGGCCGGGGGGCGACCTATGCCGACGCCCGGCTGGTCGAGGTGGTGGAGGAGCGGCTCTACGCGGCCTCGGGCAGGGAGCCGGACTGGCGGCTGGAACAGGTGGTCGGGCTCGGGGTCCGGGTGCTCCTCAAGGGCGCCTGGGGCTTCGGGAGCCGGGTGCTCGGCCCCGCGACGCAGGGAATCGAGGCAGCCCTCGCGGCGGTGGAGATGGCCGAGGCGCAGGTGGGCCCCAGCTCGGCGGTCCTCGACCCCCTGCCGGCGGCCAGCGGTCGTTTCAGGACCCCGTTCGCCGTGGACCCCTACGCCGTCCCCGCCGCCGCCAAGCACGACCTCGTGGCGGGGCTGTTGGAGGAGGCGCTCGCCACCCCGGAGGTGACCCGGGCGGTCGCCGGGGTGAACGCCAAGCGCCAGCGGCGTTGCTTTGCCAGCAGTGAGGGGTCCTGGCAGGTCCAGGAGCTCTTGGAGACGGGGGGGCTGCTCCAGGTCTGGGCGGCGCGGGACGGGGAGGTGCAGCGGCGCTCATATCCCAACTCCTTCCATGGCAACACCGCCGCCGCCGGATGGGAGTATCTGACTGAGCTGCGGCTCCCCGCGGAGCTTCCCCGGGTGGTCGATGAGGCCCGAGCACTGCTGCGGGCCCCGATCCTGGCGGCGGGCACCTCCGACCTGGTGCTGGGGCCGGCGATGACCGCGCTGCAGATCCACGAGTCCTGCGGGCACGCCCTGGAGCTGGACCGGATCTTCGGCGACGAGGCCGGATTCGCCGGTACCTCCTTCATCCGGGCGGAGGAACGGGGGCGGATGCGATACGGCTCGGAGGCGGTGACCGTGGTCGCCGACCCCACCACCCCGAGGGCCCGCGGCTCCTTCGCGTTCGACGATGAGGGCCAGCCCGCCCGGCCCGCCGTCCTGATCGAGAAGGGGATCGTGAACGACTTCCTCTCCTCTCGAGAGACGGCGCAGCGGATCGGGCGGCCGACCACGGCGGCGATGCGGGCGGACGGCCACAGCTTCATGCCCCTCTGCTTCTCCACCCACGTTGGCATCCAGCCCGGGGAGGGGGACCTGGATGCCCTACTGGAGCGGCTGGGGGACGGGTACTACCTGGATATGGATCGAAGCTGGAGCATCGACGAGCGGCGCCTGAACTTCCAGTTCGGGACCGAGGTGGCCTGGGAGGTCCGCCGGGGGCGGCGAACCCGGCTGTACAGGAACGCCTCCTACGGCGGGGTCACCCCGGAGTTCTGGGGATCGGTGGAGGCGGTCGGGGGCCCCGAGACCCTCCAGGTCTTCGGCCTTCCCTGTGGCAAGGGCGAGCCCAAGCAGTGGGGGTTCGTCTCCCACGGCGCCGCTCCCATCCTGGTGCGGGGCGTTCGAATCGGGGTGGCGGGGTGATCGCCGCCCGGCTTCGAGGCCGCGATGCCCTGGTCAGCCGCCTCGAGGAGGCGCTGCGGGAGGCCGGAGGGGACGGCGCTCGGGCCTTCGTAACCGTGCGCCAGGGGGAGCACACCCGCTTTGCGGGGGGCCGCGTCCACCAGCCCCAGGCGGTGGAGGAGGTTCAGCTCATGGTGACGGTGGACCGGGGTGGTGGCGCCGCCCGGGTGGCCACCTCCCGGCTTGAGGACGCCAGAGCGGCGGGCGCGGAGGCTCTCAGGAGGGCCGCCGCCCTGTCGCCCGGCCACCCCCCGGAGGAAGGGGCCCCGGGAGCGGCTTCCGGCTCCTTCTCCCACTGGCACGAGGACACCGCCGCCTGGGATGCGGGGGCCCGCAGCCAGCTGGCCTCGGTCGCCATGACCCTCGCCCGGGCCGCGGGCGCCACCGCCAACGGGATGCTCTCCAGGGTTCTGGTGGAGATGGCGACCGCCGGCTCGACCGGGAGTGCCTACCTGAGGGCCACGGAGGCCGCCGCCACCCTCCTGGTCCGCCAGGGGGCCGGATCCGCCTACCGGGGCGACCTGGGGCGATCGGTGGAGCAGATGGCGGTGGAGGAGCTGGTGCGCAGCGCGCTGGCCGAGGCCGCCGCCGCTCGCGACCCGGAGCCGCTCCCGCCCGGAACCTACGATGTGGTCCTGGGGCCGCTGGCCGTCGGGGACATGCTCACCTTCTTCGGGGGCATGGGATTCACGGGGGACGCCGTGGCCGCCGGCGCCGGGGCGGTCGCCACGCGGAAGGGGCAGCCGGTCGCCTCTGAGCTGGTCACGGTGGCCGATGACGCCCTCTCCGCCGAGGTGGGGCTCCCCATCCCCTTCGACATCGAGGGGATGCCGAAGGTCCAGGTCCCCATGCTGGATCGGGGACGGGTCCGGGGGGCGGTCTTCGACCTGGGGACGGCCAGGGCGGCGGGGGGGACCAAGACCACCGGCCACGCCCACATCGGCAGGGAGGAGGCCCCGTGCCCGACCCCGGCCAACCTCATCCTGAGACCCGGATCCTCAACCACCGCGGAGCTGATCCAGGGGGTGGACGACGGCCTCTACATCTCCCGTTTCCACTACACCCGCATGGTGGACCCCGAGGCCAGCACCTTCACCGGCGTGACCCGGGACGCGGCCTTCCGCATCCGCGAGGGGCGGCTGGCGGGACCGGTGGCCTCCTCCCGCTTCACCGAGGAGGTGCTGGGCATCATGCGCCGCACCGACGGGGTGGGCTCGCAGCTTGTCAGCCAGCCGATCATGAACGTCTGGAACGGCGTCGCCAGCGCTCCCAGCCTGCGCGTCCGGGGCTTCCGACTGGGCTTCCGCTGAGCCCAGCGGGCCCGTCTGCGCTCAGCCGGGCCGCTGGCGGCCGGTGACCCAGTCGTAGCGGACGTCGTCGTCCACGATCGGGTCCTCGGAGCGTGACCCCACCCCGGCTGCCCCATCCACCGAGAGCACCGTCCCGCTGACGTAGCTGGCCGCCTCGGAGCTGAGCCAGAGCACCATCGCCGCCACTTCCTCGGGGAGGCCGGGACGGGCCAGTGGCAACCTGGGGATGCGGGCCGCCAGGGAGGCGGCCATGGCCGGGGGCAGCGGTTTGGGCTGGGTGTCGATCAGCCCGGGGCTGACGCAGTTGACCAGAATCCCGTGCGGGGCCAGCTCGATGGCCGCCACCCGGGTGAAGCTCTCGGTGGCGGCCCGGCTGCTGGCGTAGGCGGCGGCGCCGGCCGAGCCGCGGGAGCTCACCCCGGAGGAGAAGTTGATGATCCGCCCCCCGGTGCCCTGCTCGATCATCGCCCGGGCGGCGGCCTGGGTCACGAGGAAGGTGCCCCGGCAGTTGACCGCGTAGACCCGGTCCCAGACCTCGACCCGTTCCTCCAGCAGGCCCGTATGGGGGGCGACGGCAGCGTTGTTGACGCAGATGTCCAGCCGTCCGAACTCCCGGACGGCCCTGGAGACCACCTCCCGGGCCCCCTCAGGGGAGCTGATGTCCGCCTCCGCCGCGAGCATCCGCCCGGGATGGGGCCGGACGGTATCGGCGAGGCCGGGGGCATCGCGGTCAGCCGCCACCACCTGGGCCCCGGCTTTCGCAAAGGCGGCGGCCGTGACCCTCCCGACCCCCCGGCCCGCCCCGGTCACCAGCGCCACCTTCCCGGAGAAGTCGAAGACGACGGACATGGCGCGGGGCCCTCCCATGGAACCGTCCCCGGGGAAGGCTCGGGGCCGGGGCTCGGCGGTCTTTCGAATTCGATTTTAGCAGGCAGGCCCTCTCCGTGAGGGGGCCGCGGCCGTCCCGGGATCGAGAGAATCGAGCCGCCCCACCCGGGGGAAAACCCCTGCCTGACCCAACCATCGCTCCGATACCATGGGCTGGTGAAGTTCTCGGTCCTGCGTGAGTTTGCGGACGGGGAGCGGCGGATCCCGGTGAGTCCGGACTCCATACCCCGCCTCACCGCTCTCGGGCTCCAGGTCGTGGTGGAGGCCGGCGCTGGCGAGGCCGCGGGCTTCACCGACGAGGCGCTGGCTGCGGCGGGGGCCGAGATCGCCCCGGACCGGGCCGCGGTCCTTCAGGGGGCCGAGATGGTCTGCAAGGTTCAGCCGCCCACCGCGGAGGAGGCCAAGGCGCTTCCCGAGGGCTGCAGCCTCATCAGCTACCTGCCCACCTCCACCGAGAGGGAGGTGGTGGACGAGCTGGTGCGCCGCCGGATCACCGCCTTCAGCTTCGAGCTGGTGCCCCGGATCAGCCGGGCCCAGTCGATGGACGCCCTCTCCTCCCAGGCCTCGATCGGGGGCTACAAGGCGATCCTGGTGGGGGCGGCCCGGCTGCCCAAGATCCTGCCCCTGCAGATGACCGCGGCGGGGACCATCCCCCCGGCGCGAGTGCTGGTCATGGGGGCCGGAGTGGCGGGGCTGCAGGCGATCGCCACCGCGCGGCGGCTGGGGGCGGTGGTGGAGGCCACCGACGTCCGCACCGCGGTCCGGGACGAGGTCAAGAGCCTGGGCGCCACCTTCGTGGAGCTGGAGCTGGAGGCCCAGGAGGGTGAGGGCGGGTACGCCCGGGAGCAGTCCGAGGAGTTCCTCCAGCGCCAGCGCGAGCTGATCGCCCAGCGGGTGGAGCAGAGCGACCTGGTGGTCACCACCGCCGCCGTCCCCGGGCGGCGGGCCCCCATTCTCATCACCAAAGAGCTGGTCGAGCGGATGCGGCCGGGGGCGGTGATCGTGGACTTGGCCGCCGACACCGGGGGGAATTGCGAACTGACAAGGCCCGGGGAGGAGGTGGTGGTGAAGGGGGTCACCATCATCGGCCAGCGCAATCTCCCGGCCAGCGTCCCCATCACCTCCAGCCAGATGCTGGCCCGCAACGTGGCCGCCATCGTCGCCCTCCTGGTCAAGGACGGGGAGCTCCACCTGGACTTCGATGACGAGGTGGTGGCCGGCGCCTGCGCCATCCACGGCGGTGAGATCCGCAGCCCCCAGCTCCAGGAGGCGGTCGCCTCGTGAACGCCCAGCTGGTCAACGAGATCTCCATCTTCGTGCTGGCGGTCTTCCTCGGCTTCGAGGTGATCTCCAAGGTGCCGACCATCCTGCACACCCCGCTGATGTCCGGCAGCAACGCCATCCACGGGGTGATCCTGGTCGGGGCGATGGTCATCATGAGCGAGGCCACCGGCCCGCTCCAGATCGGGGTGGCCTTCGTGGCGGTGATCCTGGCCACCATCAACATGGTCGGCGGCTACGTGGTCACCGACCGGATGCTGGAGATGTTCAAGAGCCGCAACCCGAGGGGCGGGGCTCGGTCGTGAGCCCGGCAGAGGGGAACGGCTGATGCACCTCGCCCCCTACATCGTCCTGCTCTACCTGCTGGCGGCCGTCCTCTTCATCGTGGGGCTGCACCAGCTCAGCTCCCCCAAGCATGCCCGTTCGGGGAACCTGGTGGCGGCCCTGGGGGCGCTGATCGCCGTCGCGACCACCATCGCCCTCCTCCACCACTCCACCCTGGACCTGGTGCTCATGGTGGTGGCGATCATCATTGGGGCGCCGGTGGGGGCGGTCGCCGCCCGGGCGGTGAAGATGACCGCGATGCCCCAGATGGTGGCCAGCTTCAACGGGGTCGGCGGGGGGGCGGCGGCGCTGGTGGCGCTGGTCGAGTTCCTGAGGGTCCCCGCCCACTCCAGCCCCCCGCTGGTGCTCTCGATCTCGGTGGTGTTCGCGGTGGTGATCGGGGCGATCAGCTTCGCTGGCTCGGCCATCGCCTACACCAAGCTCCAGGAGCTGATGCGCGGCACCCCCATCACCTATCCCGGCCAGCAGCCGGTCAACGGCGCGGTGGCGGTGGCCATCGTGGTCCTCGGGGTCCTGGTAGTTCTGGGGACGCTCTCCTCCCTCGGCCTCTGGCTGCTTCTGCTTCTGGCCCTCATCCTGGGCGTGGCCTTCGTCCTCCCCATCGGCGGCGCCGACATGCCGGTGGTGATCTCCCTGCTCAACGCCTTCACCGGGCTGGCGGTGGCCGGGGACGGCTTCGTGGTCGGGAACCCGGTGCTCATCGTCGGCGGAACCCTGGTGGGAGCCTCGGGAACCTTCCTCACCAAGATGATGTCGGACGCCATGGGGCGGTCCTTGGGCAACCTGCTCTTCGGGGCCTTCGGGAAGATCCAGGTGAGCGAGGTGGCCGGGCCCGGGGGCGCCAAGTCGGTGCGCTCCGGCTCCGCCGAGGACATCGGCACCCTCCTCGCCTACTCGCAGCGGGTGATCATCGTCCCGGGCTACGGGCTCGCCGTGGCCCAGGCTCAGCACGTGGCCCGGGAGCTCGCCGACACCCTGGAGAAGCGGGGGGTCACCGTGGACTACGCCATCCACCCGGTGGCCGGAAGGATGCCAGGGCACATGAACGTGCTCCTGGCCGAGGCCAACGTCCCCTACGAGCAGCTCAAGGACATGGACGAGGTCAACGACGCCTTCAAGAACGCCGACGTGGCCCTGGTCGTGGGGGCCAACGACGTGGTGAACCCGGCGGCCCGCAACTCCCCGGGCAGTCCCATCTACGGGATGCCGATCCTCAACGCCGATGAGGCCCGCAACATCGTCTTCATGAAGCGCTCCATGCGGCCCGGGTTCGCCGGGATCGACAACGAGCTGCTCTACGACCCCAAGACGGTCATGCTCTTCGGCGACGCCAAGGACTCTCTCACCAAGCTGGTGGCGGCGGTCAAGGCCGCCTGAGGTGCAGGTGATCCGGGACCGGCAGCGCCACCCCCGGCGGCTCCCGCCTCCGTCCGGCGCGGGGGAGGGCCAGAATAGGAGGGCTGTGATCCTCCCCCGCGGTCGCCGCATCGAGAGACGGAGGTGGGCTTGCTGCCAGTCTCCTGAGGCCCTCTGTGGCTGAGCTAGCGCCCCGGCGCACCCTGGTGCCCATCCCGGTCACCAACGTCGAGGACCCCAGCTACTTCCACAAGGTGGTGGACTGCCAGTGGGCTTGCCCCGCCCACACCGACGTGCCCCAGTACATCCGTCTAATCGGGCAGGGGAGGTACGGGGACGCCTACCTTCTCAACCGCCAGTCCAACGTGTTCCCGGGGATCCTGGGGCGGACCTGCGACCGTCCCTGTGAGCCGGCCTGCCGCCGGGGCCGGGTGGACGGCGATGCCGTGGCGATCTGCCGTCTCAAGCGGGTGGCGTCAGACCTCCGGGAGGAGGTGGGTTGGGGGCTGCCCCGGGCGGCCGAGGCGAGGAACGGCAAGCGGGTCGCCTGCGTGGGCGCCGGTCCGGCCTCGCTCACCGTGGCCAACGACCTGATGCCCCTGGGCTACGAGGTCACCATCTTCGAGCGCCAGCCGCTCCCCGGGGGGCTGATGCGCACCAACATCCCGGGGTTCCGGCTGCCGGCCAAGGTGCTGGATGAGGAGATCGCGGTGATCCTCGACATGGGGGTCGACATCCGCTATGGCACCGAGATCGGGAGCATGCGCGAGCTGCTCCGGATGGGGTACGACGCCGTGTTCGTGGGCAGCGGCGCCCCTCGGGGCAAGGAGCTGGAGCTGCCCGGCCGCCACGACGAGGTCGGCGAGACCCACATCCACATCGGCATCGACTGGCTGGAGTCGGTCGCCTTCGGACACGTCAACAAGGTGGGGCGAAGGGTGGTCATCATCGGGGTGGGCAACACGGCCATGGACTGCTGCCGCTCCTCCCGCCGGATGGGCGGTGAGGACATCCGGGTGATGGCCCGCCGACCCCGCGAGTACTTCAAGGCCTCTCCGTGGGAGCTGGAGGACGCCGAGGAGGAGGGGGTGCAGATCGTGGTCAACCACGCCCCCCGCCGCTTCCTCGTCGAGAACGGGCGGCTGGTGGGAATGGAATTCGACCAGGTGGAGTGGGACGAGGGAGCGGTCCACTCCAAGACCGTCGGCACGGTGCGCATCGACTGCGACGACGTGATCCTGGCGATCGGGCAGGAGAACGCCTTCCCCTGGATCGAGCGCGACCTGCCCCTGGAGTTCACCTCCCCCCAGCTGGCCGCGGTCGACGAGGTGACCATGCAGTCCACCGTCCCGGGCGTCTTCTTCGGGGGGGACTCAGCCTTCGGGGCCAAGAACATCATCTGGGCGGTGGAGCACGGGCACCAGGCGGCGATCTCGATCCACAACCACTGCCAGGGGGTGGCGGTGGCGGAGCGGCCGGCCCAGGTGATGCGGCTCTCCAGCCGCAAGATGGGCATCACCCAGTGGAGCTACCACAACGACTACAACCCCCATGGCCGCCAGGAGATGACCCGGGTGGACCTCAAGCGGCGTTTTGAGCGCCTCAACCTGGAGGTGGAACTCGGCTTCGGCCCCGAGGAGACCGCCAGGGAGGTGCAGCGCTGCCTCAACTGCGACATCCAGACCGCCTTCCAGGCCCCGCTCTGCATCGAGTGCGACGCCTGCATCGACGTCTGCCCGGTGCGTTGCCTCTCCATCATCCGCCCCGACTGGGCCGACGAGGAGGAGCTTCGCACCCGGCTCAACGCCCCCGCCGAGAACCGGAGCCAGGCGATCTACGTCTCCGAGGCGCTGCCCCAGACCGGGAGGGTGATGGTCAAGGACGAGAACCTCTGCGTCCACTGCGGTCTCTGCGCCGAGCGCTGCCCGACGGCGGCCTGGGACATGGCCCGGTTCGAGCTCGGCATCCCCTACGCCGGCCGCCCGGCGGAGGTCTCCTGATGGCCGAGGTCCAGCTGCCGGAGGCTCCCAGCCAGGCCCGGGTGAACGAGTTCGCCCTCAAGCTGGCCAACGTCAACGGCACCGGCTCGGCCAGCACCAACAACCTCCTGATGCAGACCATCTTCCGCATGGGGGTCCCGGTCTCGGGGAAGAACCTCTTCCCCTCCAACATCCAGGGGCTCCCCACCTGGTATGAGGTGCGGGTCAGCCAGTCGGGGCACACCGCCCGGACCTCCAGCTTCGACCTCATGGTGGCCATGAACGGCCAGACCTACCAGCAGGACATCCAGGAGGTGGCCTCGGGCGGCTACCTGGTCTACGACGACAGCTGGCCCCTGGACCCGGAGATGCGCCGCCCCGACATCACGTTCCTGGGGGCGCCGCTGGCCCAGCTGTGCGCCCAGCGCTTCCTGACCGTCAAGGAGCGGATCCTGATGAAGAACGTGGCCACCGCCGGGCTGGTGGCGGCGCTCCTCGCCCTGCCCGTCGACGAGTTGTCCAAGCAGCTGGTGGCGGCCTACTCGCGCCGTCCCCAGCTGCTGGAGGACAACCAGGCGGCGCTGGAGCTGGGCTACCAGCATGCCCGGGACAACTTCCCGTGCCCCCTCCCCTTCCACGTTGAGGAGGTGGGCGCCCCCGACGGCCGGATCCTCATCGACGGCAACACGGCGGTGGCGCTGGGGGCGGTGTTCGCGGGGGCCACCGTGGGGGCCTGGTACCCCATCACCCCGGCCACCTCGGTGATGGAGAACTTCATCCGCCTCTGCGCCCAGTACCGCCGCCACCCCGGCCCGGACGGACAGGAGGGCCGCGATTACCTCATCCTCCAGGCCGAGGACGAGCTGGCGGCGCTGGGGATCGTGGTCGGGGCGAGCTGGGCCGGCGCCCGAGCCTTCACCTCCACCTCCGGCCCGGGCCTCTCCCTGATGCAGGAGCTGCTGGGCCTCGCCTACTACACCGAGGTTCCGGCCGTGCTGGTGGACGTCCAACGGGCCGGACCGTCCACCGGGATGCCGACCCGGGTGCAGCAGGCCGACCTCCTGTCCGCCGCCTTCGCCTCCCACGGGGACACCCGCCACATCCTCCTCTTCCCCTCGGACCCCAGGGAGTGCTTCCTGCACACCGTTCGGGCCTTCGACCTCGCCGACCGTTTCCAGACCCCGGTCGTGCTCATGAGCGACCTGGACATCGGGATGAACGACTGGGAGGTGCCGGAGCTGACCTGGGACGACTCGTACCGCCCGGATCGCGGCCGGCTGCTGGGCACCGAGGAGCTGGAGCGGCTGGAGCAGTTCTGGCGCTACGGAGATCCCGACCCCGAGTGGACCACCCCCAGAGCGGTCCCCGGCGAGACCCCCCGGGCGGGCCACCTGGTGCGGGGGTCGGGCCACGACTTCCGGGCCATCTACACCGAGCGGCCGGACGAGTACCAGGAGGTGGTGGACCGGCTGCTGCGCAAGCACCGGGCCGCCGCGGCGCACCTCCCCCCGCCGGTGGTCGAGCGGCGCGAGGGCGCCCCCTTCGGGGTGATAACCATGGGAAGTTGCGACCTGCCGGTGCGCGAGGCCCTGGAGCAGCTCCCCGGCCCGGAGCCCAGCTACCTGCGGATCACCGGCTATCCTTTCCCGCCGGCGGTGGCGGAGTTCATCGAGGCCCACCCCCACTGCTACGTGGTGGAACAGAACCGGGATGCCCAGCTCCGCTCCCTCCTGCTGATCGAGACCGGAGCGGGCGGGGAGCGGCTGCGCCCGGTCCTCTCCTATGGGGGCCTCCCCGTCACCGCCTCGTTCGTCCGGGATCGGATCCTGGAGCAGGAGAGCCCACAGTGACCTCGATAGCCAAGCCCCAGATCCCCCTCCTCCCCCTGGAGCGCAACGAGCTGGGACTCACCATCCGCGACTACTCCGGGAGCATGTCCACCCTTTGCGCCGGCTGCGGCCACGACTCGGTCACCGCCGCGATCCAGGAGGCGCTCTGGGGGCTCTCCATCCCGCCCTACCAGGTGGCCAAGCTGAGCGGCATCGGCTGCTCCTCCAAGACCCCGCAGTACTTCGATTCCGCGGCGGTGGGCTTCAACTCGGTCCACGGCCGGATGGCGGCGGTGGCCAGCGGCGCGGCCGCCGCCAACCGCGGCCTGGTGGTGGTCGGGGTGTCGGGGGACGGCGACTCGCTCTCGATCGGGCTGGGCAACCTCGCCCACGCCGTCCGGCGCAACGTCCGGATGCTCTACGTGATCGCCAACAACGGGGTGTACGGGCTCACCAAGGGGCAGTTCTCGGCTTCCGCGGACATCGGCTCCCGCTCGCGCAAGGGGGAGCCCAACCTCCTGCCTCCCGTGGACCCCATGCTCCTCGGGCTCAGCCTGGGGGCGACCTTCCTGGCCCGGGGGTTCTCTGGGGACAAGGCCCAGCTGGTGCCCATCTTGAGGGCCGGGCTCTCCCACGGCGGCTTCGCCCTGGTGGACGTGATGTCCCCCTGCGTGCAGTTCAACGACCATGAGGGCTCCACCAAGAGCTTCCGGTACGTGCGGGAGCACGAGCTCCAGGACATCGACGCCGATATCATCCCGGTGCGGGGCCAGATCCACTCGGAGCAGACCCCGGGGGCGGTCACCGAGGTCGAGCTCCACGACGGCAGCCGGGTGCTCTTCCGTGCCGTCCCCGAGGGCTACGACCCCCGGGACCGGGGCCGGGTAGGCTCCTATCTGGTGGAGAGCGCGCGCCGGGGTGAGATCGCGACCGGGCTGCTCTACCTCGACGAGACCACCCCGGACATGCACCAGCTGGGTGGGACGCCGGAGGAGAGGCTCTGGGACCTCCCGTTCGAGCGGCTCTGCCCCGGGTCCGCCGAGCTGGCCAAGTTCCAGGCCAGGTTGCGCTAGCCGCCTCCCACCTTCCGGCCGGCTCCGGGTGGCCCCGAACTTGCCGGCGGAGCTGCCCTCCAGTACACTGCGCCGCATGATACCTGGCGCGGACAGCAACTGGGAGGCGCAGCTGCGCCGGGGAGTCGTGGAGTACTGCGTCCTGGCGGCGCTGCGCTCCCGCGAGCGGTACGGATTCGAGTTGGCCAGGTCGCTGGGCGCACCCGGGGGCCTGCTGATGGGGGAGGGGACGGTCTATCCGCTCCTGGCGAGGCTCCGCCAGCGGCGCTGGGTGGAGACCACCTGGAGGGAGTCGGAGGACGGGCCGCCGCGGCGCTACTACCGCCTCACCGAGCAGGGCACCCAGGCCCTGGAGGCCTTCGAACGGGGGTGGACGCAGTTCCGATCCGCGGTGGACCGGGCCCTGGAGGAGGGCGGCTGATGGGGAAGGCCAAACGGGACGAGCTGACGCGTGACTACCTGCGGGAGCTGGACCGCCGACTCGCGTCCCTGCCCCGGGGTCGGCGGCGCCAGATCCGAGAGGAGGTGGAGGCCCACATCGAGGAGGGGTGCCGGCAGCTGGCTCCTGATGACGAGGCCGGCACGCGCCAGGTTCTGGAGCAGCTCGGTGACCCCGAGGAGATCGCCCGGGAGGCGGGCGCCGGCCTGCAGCGCCGCACCTGGCCGGAGGCGCTGGCCCCCCTGCTGCTCCTTCTCGGTGGCTTCATCCTGTACGTGGGGTGGTTTGCGGGCGTTGCGATCCTCTGGGGCTCCCCGGTCTGGCGCCTCCGGGACAAACTGCTGGGCACGCTGATCTTCCCCTTCGGGCTGGCCGGGGTGGAGCTCTTACTGGTCGCCGGGCTGGCCAGGTCCTCTTGCACCGGCTACGGTCCGGTGGGAGGGCGAATGATCACCCATTGCACCGGAGGGCTTGCGGAACCGCTGGGGCTGGCGATCCTCTTCATCCTGATCGTGGCCCCCATCCTGGTGGCCATCCATCTGGACCGCGTCCGGCGCCGCGCCTGAGGGGCGGGTCGGCGCCACCGCGAACTGAGAGCGCCCCCGAAGGGGCCAGCTTCCGTCATCCTATGCCGATGCCCGGGATCCAGTCGTACCTGCGACGGATGCTCTCCGGCTGGCAGCCCATCGTGGTCGCCAACCGGCCCCCGATCGACGTCCACCCCGATCGCTCGGGTCCCGCCCGGATCAGCCGGGGAGGAGGGGGGCTGGTGACCGCGATGTCCGCTCTGGCCCAGGCCAGCGAGTCCGTCTGGGTGGCCTGCGCCCGGGGGCCGGCCGACCTGGAGCTGGTGGCTGGCGTCGGCGAGGACCGGGTGGCCGAGGTCACCTCGGAGACCGGGGACTTCTTCAGGGTGGCCTTCGTCACCCCCGACCGGGAGGCCTACGACCTCTACTACAACCAGATCAGCAACCCCCTGCTCTGGTTCGTCCAGCACTACCTCTGGGATCTGGGCCGGGAGCCGATCCTGGACGGCCGGACCTGGCGGGCCTGGCGGGACGGGTACGTCGAGGTGAACCGCCAGTTCGCCGAGCGGGTGGTGGAGGTGGCGGCCAGCAGCCGAGCCCGGCCCCTCGTCATGACCCAGGACTACCACCTCTACCTGGTCCCCGCGATGGTGCGGGAGCGGCTGCCGGAGGCCCGCCTCCAGCACTTCATCCATGTGCCCTGGCCCACGCCGCAGTACTGGAAGGTGATCCCGCGGGGAATGAGGGACGGGATCCTGACCGGGCTTCTGGGCAATGACGTGGTCGGGCTCCAGACCAGCCTTGACGTGCGCAACTTCCTCATGACCTGCGAGGAGAACCTGGGTCTCGGAGTCGACCACCGCCAGCGCATCGTCTTCTACGAGGGGCGCTCGGTCTGGGTCCGGGCCTACCCCATCTCCATCGACATCAGCGCCATGGAGCAGCTGGTGGCCAGCGAGGGGGTGGCGGAGCAGGAGCGCCAGATCGCCGCCTGGCGGCCGGAGCTGCTCATCCTCCGGGTCGACCGCACCGACCTCAGCAAGAACATCGTGCGCGGCTTCCTCGCCTATGAGCGCCTCCTGGAGACCCATCCCGAGCTCCGCTCCCGGGTGGTCTTCTGGGCCTTCCTGCAACGCAGCCGCCAGGACCTCGACGCCTATCGCGCCTATCTGGGGGCGGTGGTGTCAGCGGCCGCCCGGGTCAACCGGCGCTTCCAGACCGCGGACTGGCTGCCCATCCGCCTGGAGGTGGAGGAGAACATCCACAAGGCCGTGGCCGCCTACAAGAGCTATGACGCCCTCCTCGTGAACCCCATCTACGACGGGATGAACCTGGTGGCCAAGGAGGGGGTGGTCTGCAATCAGCGGGACGGCGTCCTGGTGCTCAGCGAGAACGCCGGCAGCTTCGAGGAGTTGGGTGCGAACTCCCTGGCCATCAACCCCTTCGACATCGACCAGACCGCCGAGGCGCTCCACACCGCCCTCACCATGCCCCGCCGGTACCGGGCCAGCCGTGCCCGCCAGCTGCGCCAGGAGGTGCGGCGCAACGACATCACCCGCTGGATCAGCAACCAGCTGCAGGACCTCAACGACCTGCTGGCCCAGTAGCCCGCACTAGCCCCTCTGCGACCTCCGCCAGGAGCGCGGCCCACTCCCTCGGCCCCTCCAGGAGGAGGTCCGCCTCCGCCACCAGCTCGGGGTTCACCTCAGAGCTCCCGACTCCCACCGCGGCGGCCAGCTCCAGCTCGCCCCGCTGGGAGTGCAGCTCCCGCATCGCCGGGAGGTCCCCGAGGTCGTCCCCGGCGTAGACGCAGCCGCGGGGCCCGAGGCGGTCCAGGAGAAGGCGGAGGGCCGTCCCCTTGTTGCCACTTCGGTAGGGGCGGGCCTCCACCACCTGCCGTCCCCGCACCACCTGCAGCTGGTGGCTCCGGCAGAGCTCCTCGACCTGGCGGCGGATCAGCGGCCCGACCCGGCGCGGCTCCGGAGAGTTGCGGTAGTGCACCGCCACCCCGAGGGCTTTGGCCTCCACCCCGACCCCCGGCATCCGGGCGGTGTAGGCGGAGAGCTCTTGGGCCAGCTGGAGGAGCTCGGGACGAGGGCGCGGGGGCGCCGGGGGTGGCTCGCCGGAGCTCAGCTGGAGCCAGGGCTCCTGGCCGTAGCTGCCCAGCAAGAGCGCCCCGGTGATCCGGCAGCGCGAGGCGAGATTGGCGAGGTCCCGGGCGCTGATCACCGCCACCGGGGTGTGGGAAGCCAGCTGCTCCAGCGCCAGTCGGGCCTCCGGGAGCGGCGCCGCCCGGTCCGGGTCCCGGACCACCGGCGCCAGAGTGCCGTCGAAGTCGGTGGCCACAAGCAGGCTGCCGCGTCTGGCCAGCCTGATGAGTGGGGCCGCCAGCGCGGCGATCCTCGCGGTCGCTGCCGGTGCCACTTCCCGATCATAGATGGGCCGGGCCGCGATGCCGGGGGCGGTGTCATCCGCTAACCTGCAGAGGTGGGATCTTCACCTCCGGCCGAGGACAGCGTTGCCGAGCTGGTCGAGTCGCTCACCCGGGATCTGCG
Source organism: bacterium (assembly GCA_021798435.1). GTDB lineage: Bacteria > Chloroflexota > Dormibacteria > Aeolococcales > Bog-877 > JAJYXT01. The sequence goes on from JAJZGN010000016.1 coordinate 16,429, forward strand.
CCAGCTGGTGACCGACGAGCTCCAGCTGGCCAAGTCGGAGGTCAAGGACACCCTGAGGCGCGGGCTCCGGGCGCTGATCGGGCTCGCGCTGGCGATCCTGGGAATCAGCCTCCTGGTGCCCTTCGCCCTGGTGACCCTGGTGGAGTGGATCCCCAACCACACGCTGGTGGCGGGCCTGATCGCCGCGGTGGGGTTGCTGATGGTGGCCGTGGGCGGGGCGGTGATCTTCGCCAACCGCCGGCTGATCCCGCTGATGCTGACCCGGAAGACGGTGCAGGAGGACCTCGAGTGGGCGCGGCTACAGACCAGGCGCACGCACAGGTAGTCGCCACCCGCCAGCGGCTGGAGGGCACCCTGGACCGGCTGGAGGAGCGACTTCGCCGCGAACTGGATCCCCGCTACCGCCTCCGCCGGGACGGACCGCGGG
>JAJZGN010000191.1 GCA_021798435.1 bacterium
GGGCCGGTTGCGCTGGCTGGTCCGGACCCGGGTGAGCCTGCTGGCGGTCGGCGACTGCGTCTTGGCCCACCGGCTGGCGGCGGAGCGGGGCCGCCCGGGGCGGCGCTACCTGCTCAACTCGTTCACGATGCCCATCGAGGAGCTGCTGGAGCTGGCGGGCAGGATCACCGGGGTGGAGCGCCGGCTGCGCTTCCTGCCCCCGCGGCTGGCCGTGGGCGGCGCGGTGGCGGTGGGGCGTCTGGCCGCGGTGAGCGGCCGCCGGCCGCCCCTGTGCGGCGAGATGGTGCGGACTCTCCTGCACGGCCACGCCTACGACGGCGGGAGGGCGGCGCGGGAGCTCGGCCTCACCTACACCTCGGCCGAGGACCTTCTGCGCGACACCTTCGCCTGGTACCGCTCCCAGAAGCTGCTCTGAGCCGGGGCGGTCCCGCGGCTCCCGGCCTATACTCAAAGTTGGCCGGCCTAGTCGGGGCCCGGACGGTGAGGCAGCGGCCCTGCGGGGAGATGCGGATTTTGGAGCAAGGGGAGCGGCCCAGGCCCTGGCGCCGAGCCTACCGCCGTGACCGCGACCTGCCCTGGGCGCGCAGCCCCGCCGCGCGAGCGGTCAGGGGAGCGCTGCTCAACTTCGTGATCGGTCCGGTGGTGCGCCACTACGGCCATCCCCGGGTGCGGGGGCTGGAGAACCTGCGCGGGCTGCGGCCTCCCTTCTTGCTGGCCGCCAACCACTCGAGCCACCTGGACACCCCGGCCATCCTGCTGGCCCTGCCGCCCCGGCTGAGGCGCCGGACCCTGGTGGCGGCCGCGGCCGACTATTTCTTCGACGAGCCCTGGAAGGGGGCGTTGGTGGCGCTGGCGGTGGGGGCGATCGCCGTGGAGCGGGAGCGTCCGCCGAGGCAGTCGATGAAGCTGGTGCGCCGCCTCCTCCAGGAGGGCTGGAACCTGGTGGTGTTCCCGGAGGGGGGGCGGAGCCACGACGGGCGCCTGCACCGGGGCAAGCGCGGGATCGCTCACCTGGCGGCGGCGGCCGGAGTCCCGGTGGTGCCGGTGGGGATCGTCGGCACCTTCGTCGCCCTGCCGGCGGGGTACCACTGGCCCCGCCGCAGCCAGCTCGAGGTGCGCTTCGGAAAGCCGATGTTCCGCAACGCCCAGGAGCGGCCCCAACCCGGCCCGGCGGGGCTGAGGTCGGCCACCGAGGGGATCATGGCCTCGATCCAGGCCCTCACCGGTCAGGAGCTGGCCGCCGAGGAGGCGGTGCCCCTCGACGCCGCCGGCGCCCGCCGGGCCAGCTGACCCTCCCCGCTAACCTATCCCCGTGGACGCGGACCGGACCTCTGAGTCTGCCGGTGCACCCCTGGTGGGGGTGGTGATGGGGTCGCGCTCCGACTGGGAGACCATGCGCCACGCCGCGGAGACCCTGGAGCGACTTGGAGTCCCCCACGAGGTCAGGGTGGTGTCGGCCCACCGGACTCCTGAACTGCTGAGCCGGTACGCCGCCGAGGCGGAGGCCAGGGGGCTGCTGGTGCTGATCGCCGGCGCTGGGGGTGCCGCCCACCTCCCGGGGATGCTGGCCGCCAGCACTCACCTGCCGGTCCTGGGGGTGCCGGTGGAGACGAGGGCGCTGGGTGGGCTGGACTCCCTCCTCGCCATAGTCCAGATGCCCGCCGGGGTCCCCGTGGGCACCCTGGCCGTGGGAAGGGCCGGCGCGGTGAACGCGGCCCTGCTGGCGACCGCCGTCCTGGCCCTTTCGGATGCCGGGGTTCGGGAAAGGCTCCTGGAGTACCGCCGCCGTCAGACCGAGGAGGTGCTCGCCACCGGCGACCCCCGGCAGGGGGGCTAGGGGGTGGTGCGGGTGGGCTGCCTCGGGGGTGGCCAGCTGGGGCGGATGCTGGCCCTGGCCGGGGCTCCTCTGGGACTGAGCTTCACCTTTCTGGAGCCCCAAGCCAACTCCTCCGCGGGCCAGGTGGGCACCCAGCTCCTGGGAGCCTACGACGACCCGCGGCGGCTGCGCGAGCTCGCCGAGGGCAGTGACCTCATAACCTTCGAGTTCGAGTCCGTCCCCGAACGGGCAGCGGAGGAGCTGGCCCGCAGGTGCCCCGTCTTCCCCCCGCCGAAGGCGCTGGCGGTGGCCCAGGATCGGCTGCGGGAGAAGGAGATCTTCGCCCGTCTCGGGATCCCCAGCGCCCCCTACCACCCGGTCGCCGCCACCTCCGACCTCCTTCCGGCGCTGGAAGTGGTGCCGCCACCCGCCCGGCTCAAGACCAGGACCCTCGGCTATGACGGCCACGGCCAGGTGAGGGTGGAGGGACTGGAGTCGCTCCGCCGGGCGCTGGAAGCGGTCGGAGGCGTCCCCTCCATCCTGGAGCGCGAGCAGCACTTCAGCCGCGAGCTCTCGGTCCTGGGGGTGCGCTCCAGCACCGGGGAGTTGGCCTTCTATCCCCTCACCGAGAACCACCACGAGGGGTCGGTGCTGCGGCTCTCCATCGCTCCGGCGCCCCGCGTGGACGCCGCCCTCCAGCGGCGGGCGGAGGAGATCTGCGCCGCGGTCATGGAGGAGCTGGAGTACGTCGGGGTGATCGCCGTCGAGCTCTTCGAGCTGGAGGGGGAGCTGGTGGCCAATGAGGTCGCGCCGCGGGTGCACAACTCCGGCCACTGGACCATCGAGGGAGCCGTCACGTCGCAATTCGAGAACCACCTCCGGGCGGGGTTGGGGTGGCCGCTGGGCGAGACCTCGGCTCGCGGCCGCTCGGTGATGCTGAACATCCTCGGCGAGCTGCCGCCGCACCCGAGTGTCCTAGAGGTCCCTGGAAGTCACCTCCACCTTTATGGCAAGGAGCCTCGGGCGGGCCGCAAGCTGGGCCACGTCACCCTCAGCCCGGCCCCAGATTGGAGCGGGGTCCTGGCCCTGGGGCGCCTCCCGGGCATCCTGCTTCCGTCCGCGGCCAACGCCGGATGACCCCGGCGCCGGCAGCGGCCCGCCTCGCCGACCGGGGGCAGCCGGGCCATCCGCCCAGCCGGCTCGCCGAGGTGGTGGGGCACCGGATGCAGCGCCAGCAGCTGGAGCGGCAGGTGCTCCAGGGCGCTCTCGCCCACGCCTACTGGATCTCCGGTCCCGCGCGAGTTGGGAAAACCACCCTGGCTCTGGCTCTGGCCTCCGAGCTGCTCCAGGCGGAGAGCTGGCCGGGAGGGCTGGGAGCCCACCCCGACTTCTGGCTGGACGACCAGCAGGAGAGCCTGGGGGTGGATCGGGTGCGGGGCCCGGAAGGAGAGCTGGGGCCGTCTCTCCAGCACTTCCTCAGCCTCTCCGCCTACGCCTCCGGGCCCAAGGTGGCGGTGCTGGCCAACGCCGACCGGCTCACCCTCCCGGCGGCCAACAGCCTGCTGCGCCTCCTGGAGGAGCCGCCCCGGGAGTCGATCATCATCCTGACCACATCCAGGCCCGACTCGGAGCACCTTCCGGGGACCCTGCGCAGCCGCTGTCAGCAGCTGGGGCTGGGGCCGGTGGCGACCCCTGTGATCGCGGCCTGGCTGGCCGGGGGGGGGCGGCCTGAGCTGGAGTGCGAGACCGCCGCCGCGATCTCCGAGGGCCGGCCCGGGCTGGCCCTGGACCTGGTCTCGGACCCCGAACTCGCCCCCCGGACCGCCGGCCTGCTGGACTCCTTCCTGGGGTGCTCGAATCTCGGCCCGGCGGGCTGGCTCGAGCTCAGCCGGGAGCTGGCCGAGAGAGGGCGAGAGCGAGAGCTGGCCTGGGACGCGCTGCGCACCTGGGCGGCCTTCCTCAGGACCTCGTGCTGCCTGGCCGCCGGGGCCGAGCCCCCCCCCGGCCCCCCGGCGTTTCGGACGGGGGGTGAGGCGTGGGCGCGAGCGCTGGGGCTCCCGGAGTGCCTGAGGCGCTACGATCTGGCGGTGGAGGGCCTTTCTCGGCTGGCCGCAGGATCCACCGCCA
>JAJZGN010000192.1 GCA_021798435.1 bacterium
CGCTCGGCGGTCGCCCGGCCGCGGCGCCCCATCTGCAGGCGGAGTTCCGGGTGATCGAGGAGGTGGGAGAGCGCCCGGGCCATCTGACCCTCGTCCCCCTTGGGGACCAACAGCCCTTCCTGGCCGTCGGTGAGCACCTGGCGGAACCCGTCGATGGCTGTCGCCACCACCGGGCGGCCGCTGGCCATGGCCTCCAGGAGGATCACCCCGAAGGACTCCTTGCCCGTGTTGGGGGCGCAGTAGATGTCGGAGGCCGTGAGGTGGGCGGGCTTCTCCTCCTCGGGGACGAAGCCGAGGAACCGGACATCCGGGATCCCCTCCTCCTCAACCCGCCGCTCATACCCCCGGCGCAGGGGGCCGTCCCCGATCACCACCAGCTGGCAGTCGGTGCGCACCTGGCGGAGCAGCTGGTAGGCGTCCAGAAGGGTGGACAGCCCCTTGCGCTCCTCGAGCCGGCCCAGAAAGAGGATCGTGGTGCGCCGGGGGTCCTGGACGCCGGCCTTGGGGGGCACCTCGGGGTGGAACCGCTGAGGGTCGATCCCGTTGGGGATCACCGTGTAGTCGCCGGGGAAGTAGCGGGCCACGAAGCGCCGCGCGGGCTCCGACACCGCGATCCCGGCGTCCAGATGCCGGAACTGCCGGCGCAGGAGCGGGCGGCCGTAGTAGTAGCCGAGGTTCTGGCGGGCGTAGGCGTGGAAGGTGCCCACCGCGGCGCTGGCCTGGTTGAGACGGAGCACCGTGATCGGCAGGGCTGGCATGAGGGGCTCGTGGATGTGGAGGACATCGAAAGCCTCCTCGGCCAGGACCGAACGGATCCGGCGGGTGAGGTGGAACGAGAGAGAGATCCTGGCCACCGACCCGTTGGCGGGGAAGGGGATGGGCCGCCCGAGCGGGATCAGCCCCTCCACGTCCAGCCGTTCGCCGCCCGCGGCCGGGGCCAGCACCTTGACCAGATGCCCGCGCCGCCGCAGCTCCTCGGCGAGGTGGCGGACATGCTCACCGACTCCGCCCGGGCGCTGGTAGTCGTAGGGGGACACCATCCCCACCCGGATCACGAAGCCACCTCCCGAATGCTCGGGGGCTCCGGCTCCTCGGCCGCCATCGGCGGGCCGAAGATCGGGTTCATCACATGCCACTGATCGGGGTGGGCCCGCAGCTCCGGCTCCAGGGTGCGCAGGATTCGCCGGGCGGCCTCCTCCAGCTCGGCTCCGGGCTCCTTCCCCACCGTGACCGTGAAGGGGGCGTAACCTCGACAGTGATAGTTGTCCTGAGAGTCGCGGGTGAGGGAGACGGGGAGCACCGCCGCCCCGGTCCGGGCGGCGATCTCGACCGCCCCCAGCGGGATCGAGGCCCGGTGACCCAGGAACGACATTTGGGCACCGGTTCCCAGAAGGTCGCGGTCGACGGCGATCACCACCACACCTCCGGCCCCCAGGATCCGGTAGATCTGCCGCACCGCCGCGGCGCCGGAACGGTGGACCGCGGCCTGATCCCCGCGGCGCACCGCGTCCACGTTGAGGGGGACCACCTGGCAGCCGACCCGGGCGCGGTTGCGCACCAGCCAGTTGAAGCAGCGGATGGGCCGAACCTGCTCGGCCAGCAGCGCCAGCCCGACCCCCTCGAAGTTCTCCCGGAGCGCGGCGATGGCAGCCTCCCAGGACCCCAGGTGCAGGCTGACGATGATCACCCCCCGGCCCAGGCGGCGCGCCTCCTCCAGGAGGTGGGCGTCCTCGGTTCGCAGCCAGGGGGTCCAGGTCGCTAGGGGCCGGTGGCTCATCTGCAGCACGTCTATCCAGGCCTTGAGGAAGTTGCGCACATTGGCTCGAAGCAGGCGGCGCATCCCCCGCCGGCCGAGGCCGGGCCGGACCACCTCGAGATTGGCCCGCAGCCCCCGCCAGTGGGAGGGCCAGCAGAGGGTGAGGGCCGCGGCCAAGGGCCCCGCGAACCAGTAGGCGACCCTACGGTCCACTGCGCGCATCACCACCTCCGCGGCCCGCAACCCAAGGTAGGGGAGCCAGGGCTCGTCGGGGTCGGGGCGGGGCAGGCTGGCGGGCAGGTTGACCTGGCGCACCAACCCGAGCGCGGCCCGCGGGTTGGGGATGAGCCGTACCTTCATCTGTCTCCACCCGGAGATGGCGCCGGGAGGCGGTGGAAGGCAAACCACTGCGAGGGCTCCTGGCGGATTTTCCCCTCGAACGTCGGGGCGACCTGCTGCCTCAGCGCCCTGACCCGCTCCTCCGGGCTTCCCGGCGGGGGCCCGGGGAGGGGGTCGAGGAGCCTGGCCTCATGTCGAGCCCGCGGCCAGCGGCTCACCGACCCCGGGATGATCGGCGAGTCCGTTGGCAGCGCCAGGGTGGGAGTCGACGCCAGTTCGAGGAGATGCCCCAGGGGCCCTCCCCCACGACTCCACCGCGGGACCGGGGCCGGGCGCGCTGAAATGGGACGGTCGGACCCCGTCTCACCCACGGCCACGGTCACCATCCGAATCCCCCGGGCCCTCGCCGCTCCCCTAGCGACCTACCCGTCGGCTGGTTGGGCGGCGAAGGGTTGGGACTCCGCAGCCCCGTCCTGGCTCGGCCGGAGAGCGTGGTCGGCCTCGGGGTCGCTGATGCACTTGGCCCCGACCCGGCCGGCGATGAAGAGTCCCGTAAGTTCGTGGGCCCGCTCATCCGAGACCTGGAAGGGGGGTGACTTCATGAAGTACGAGGAGGGGCCCTCAAGCGCCCCGGAGAGCCCTCGCTCCAGCCCCAGCTTGCAGCAGCGGACCGCGTCGATGACGATCCCGGCCGAGTTGGGAGAGTCGTGAACCTCGAGCTTAAGGTCCACCGTGAGCGGCACCTCCCCGAAGGCCTTCCCCTCCATCCGGATGTGCGCCCACTTGCGGTCCTTCAGCCAGGGCACGTAGTCGCTGGGGCCGATGTGGACGTCGTCACGACCGATCTCGTGCTCCATCTGCGAGAGGACCGAGTTGGTCTTGGAGATCTTCTTGCTCACCAGCCGCTCGCGCTCCAGCATGTTGAGGAAGTCGGTGTTGCCCCCGAAGTTGAGCTGGTAGGTGTGCTCCAACTTGACCCCGCGCTCCTGGAAGAGCCGGGTCAGCACCCGGTGGATGATGGTTGACCCCACCTGGGACTTGATGTCGTCGCCGATGATCGGCAGACCCCGCTCCTCGAAGCGCTGACGCCAGTACTGCTCCCGGGCGATGAACACCGGCATGCAGTTGACCATGGCGCAGCCGGCTTCCAGAATCTGTTCGGCGTACCACTTGGTGGCCATCTCGGAACCCACCGGCAGGTAGTTCACCACCACGTCGGTGCCGGTGTCCTTGAGGATCTTCACGATGTCGGCGGTGGGGCCGGGGGCCTTCTCGATCACCTCGGAGAGGTACTTGCCGAGGCCGTCGTGGGTCATACCGCGGTGCACCGGCACCCCGAGCGGCCCCACCTTGGCGAAGGCCACCGTGTTGTTCTGGCCCCTCCAGATCGCCTCGCCCAGGTCGTACCCCACCTTCTCCTTGTCGATGTCGAAGGCGGCGGAGAACTCGATGTCCCCCACGTGATACCCGCCCAGGTCCACGTGCATCAACCCGGGGACGAACTGGGAGGGCTCGGTGTGGCGGTAGAACTCAACCCCCTGGACGAGGGAGGAGGCGCAGTTCCCCACTCCGATGATGGCCACGCGGACTTTCTTGCTCAAGTCAGATCACCTCCGGAAGCGACCGCTCCACGCCCTGCCGTGGGGACGGCGCACTGATGGACTCGGACGGGCCGAGCCTTGGTTCGGTCGGCCCGGGCTGACCGTCACCGGCCAGCAGGGCCGTGAACGCGGAGAGATTCTCCGCGATCGATGTTCGATCGAGCCGGCAGAAGACCTCGCGGCCCTCCCGGCGGGTCAGCACGAGCCCGGCGCGGCGGAGCAGGCGCAGATGCCAGGACATCC